>WBXE01000120.1 GCA_008932955.1 Verrucomicrobiota bacterium | reverse complement strand
TTATTTGGAAATCCTGCATGAGCGCTACCGCCGGATTTTTTGATTTCCTGGAAACGCGGGTTCATGGGCGCTGCATGGTCCAGACTAACTTGAAGATTTACCGGAGAGGCGCAATGGACGCAAAGCAGAAAAGAATGGAATGGGTGACAGCAGAAGACGCAAGACGCAAGACGCAAGACGCAAGACGCAAGATAAGATAAGATAAGATAAGAGAGCGCCGCGCTTCTACATCTGCTCTTCTCTCCTGAGTAACTTAAATTAACACGTTCATTTTCAAAGAGTTATTAACCACCTGTTTGTTACTTTTGCCCTGCCGTGTCCCAGGGGCTTGAGAGCCCAAAGTCATTGCGAATGAGCCAAGTTCTTCAAAACAGGATTGATTGACGATTGATCATTGTTGAATTTGGATTTTTGAAGTGAGCCTGGCGAGTGCTGACGCACGTGACCAAGCTCACATCATCAATCCTTTACACCTCTCACCTGGTATGAGGCAGCGCCTCACTGGACTTTAAGTTACTGCCTGCTCCATACTCGCCCCATGTTCGGGGCTTGCGTCTTGGGTCTTGCCGTCTTGAGTCTTCCTCGCGGCTTAGCGGTCCATACGCTCCATTTCTTCGTGTAGCCGCTCCAGCAGGCGCTGCATGTCATCGACGTGGCGGCGCAAGCGCTCCGGATCGGCGGGCACCAAGCCGGGCTCCAGCGGGGGGGACTTGGCCTCGCGCTGGCCAGCGGCCGGGCCACGGGACGCGGTGGGCTTAATCATCGCCGGAGCCAGCGGTTTGCTTTCTAACAGTTTAATCACTGCCGCGGAGGGCATCACGAACGAGCGGGTGCGATCGGCCCGGGCCATGGTGATGCCCAGCACGCGCCCTTGCAAATCGACCACCGGGCCACCGATCTGATTGGGGTCGGGCCGCATGTCGGTTTGAATCACCTTGGAAAACGCATCGCGGACGCGACTGGTCGGGCCGCCCATTTGCTCCATCTGCTGGAGCCGCTCACCGGAAAATTGTGGCAGGTCGGGTCGGTTTCCTAACAAAACATCCAGGGTCAGCGGCTTGCCATTGCGGTTGATGGCGACGGCCACGCGAGCGCCGGGGGCCACGCCGGTGAGAGCGTGGCGCAATTCCAGCATGCCGGAAATGGGCCGTTTATTGACTTGCAGAATGACGTCTCCTGGCCGCAATCCGGCGGCAGCGGCACCGGAGTCTGCCTTGACCTCCTGCACTCTAACACCTGGGCCGGCGAAATGCAGGTCGCCGAGGACTCCGACATAGGCCTTGTCGGTATCGCGCAGGTCGCGCTGCAAGACACTGATCACGCCAAAGGCGGCGGGCTGGCCGCCCGGTTGCGGTGCTGTTAGGAAACTCCCCAGCTTGGGCTCCCCGGCGAACCACTGCACCGGCGTGAGCGCTTCGCCCGCGACGCTGAGCAGCGCGAGGTCTTCATCCTGATAGACGCCGACCATCTCCGCCGCGCGCACCATGCCATCGGCCGCTTCCACCCGCAGGTTGCCGGCCGCTCGCGCCACTTCGCTGAACTTGGTGAGCACCTTGCGGCCATCGGCGACCACCGTGCCATAGGCGAGTCGTCGTTTACCGGTCCACACCCGCACGGTGGATTTGGCGGCGGTGGCCAAAATTGGGGTGAGGGCCTGGTTGAATGCGTCGGACTGGGTATCGACGGTTTGGCGCTCTTCGGGCCGGAGCAAGGGGATATCCGGTTGCTGTTGGGCGGCGAGCGAACCGGCCAGCAGACATGCTAACAAAAGAAAAGATTCGATCTTCATTCTATTTTTGGTGGTGAGGGCTGGTTGAACCAGAACTCCAAATTTGGTTCCTAGGAGTTGGATAGATTAACCACAGATTACACAGATTGAAACAGGTTCCATTGGCAAGTTTCTGAAGTGACCAAGGGAGGAATATTCCATATTAAAAAATCCGTAAAATCCGTGTAATCTGTGGTTTCATGCTCGAATTTCAGATTTCAGTATCGGTGTTCGGGTTAGAGGGGTGGAGGGTCACTGGGCTTGGAATAATTTGTCTCGGCGTGCGAGGGTCACCTTGAACTCGAGGGATTGGTCATCGCGCAAGACGCGCAGCATAACGACGTCGCCGGCCTGTTTTTTGGCGAGGACTTGCAGCAACTCGTTGCCATTGAGGATCTCACTGCGGTCCAGCGCGAGGATCAGGTCGCCGGGGCGCACTCCGGCTGCGGCAGCCGGCGAGCGCGGTACCACCATCTCGACCGGCACGCCCTTGACCCGCCGAGCCAGGCCCATCTCGATGCCTAACACCGGCATTTCGGGATTGGCAAAGGGATTGAGCGATAGCCGGCCCCAGCCCTCGCCGCTTAACAAACGATCCCAATCCTCGCTGAAGCCATCGATGCCGGCATGGTTGTTATTTTTGAGCGCCACACCGATGTTGGAATGAATGCCCACGAGCTTGCCGTCCAAATCAAACAAGGGGCCGCCGGAGTCGCCACCGATGAGCGTGCAATCAGTCGTTAGAAAATTCCCCGGGCCTTTTGAAATGACTCTGCCGAAGCGCAGCGGTGGGGGTCGGCTGGGATCGAAGCCGGCGGAGTGTCCGAGGGCGATGACCCAGTCGCCGGCGGCCAAGGGTTTGGAGATACCGCGTTGGACGCAGGGCCAGGGGCCCTTGGCGGTGATTTGCACCATGGCGATATCTTTGGAATAATTGGCGCCGAGCACCTTGCCCGGCACTTGTTTGCCATCGGGAAACACCACCAGCAACTCCGCCGAACCCTGCACCACATGCGCCGCGGTGAGCACCAAGCCGTCGGCCGTGGCCACCACCCCCGAGCCCGATGAACCGATGGCTTCCGAGATCAAGGCGACGGTGGCCGGCGTCACCTGGGTGGCGACCGCTTCGACCTTGGCCTCCAATTTCGCTAGATCCGGCAAGCTGAGCGATGGCTCGCCACCCAGCACCGGTGCCACCGCAGCCAGCAGCCACGCGCCGGCCGCGCCCGAGAAAAAAATCCGCTGAAGCATGTTCATTACAAGGATGAGAGCGACAAAGGCCGGGTGATTTGTCTGCAGGCACATTCCAGGGTGGCTTGCTGCGGGAGCACGCGCTACATTGAGCGCGCCGATGGCCAAACGCAACCCGCCTGAAAATGATCCCCGCCGCAAAGGCAAGCCAGCTGCGGTGCCCGTGCGTTCGCGCAGCACGCTTGCGTGGCTGCTGTTGTGGCCGTTCTATCTCTTCAGCTGGTTGATCCGCGCGTTTTCCTGGCCCGTGCGCCTGCTGCTGCTGTCCACCGGCTACCCGCTCGTCGCAGGCCTTGGCGCACTCGTCGTCTGCGCCGTCGGCTATGGCATCCAAGCCCAGCGCTACGATTTGGCCAAACTCGACGCCATGCCCGAACGCACGATTGTGCTCGACCGCTTGGGCGAGGAAATCGGCCGCATCCACGGCGAAAAACGCTCGGTCGTGCCGCTGGCCGAGGTCGCCGAAAATTTTCGCAAGGCCATTTTGGCGCGTGAGGACGCGCGTTTCTACACGCATCACGCGATTGATCCGCTAGGCATAGCGCGTGCCGTGGTGGCCAATATTCAGGGCAAGCGCCAGGGGGCCTCGACCCTCACTCAACAACTTGCCTCCGACGTTTTTCAACTCAAGGAGGGCGAACAACGCCACCATATCCTGCGCCAAGCCAACCGCAAGTTGTTGGAAATTGCCATCGCCTGCCGGATCGAAACAAGCCTGTCCAAAGACGCAATCCTCGAAGCCTATATCAATCAAATCAATTGGGGCCGGCAAATCCGCGGCATCGGCGAGGCATCGCGCATTTACTTCGAAAAACACCCGTCCGAGCTCACCCTATCAGAATCTGCGATGCTCGCCGGCATCGTCCGCGGCCCGGATGCCTTCAATCCGTTTAGCTCGCTGACCGCTGCGATTCGCGAGCGCAATACCACGCTCGATCGGATGGTGGAAACCGAGGCGGTCACCCGCGACGAGGCCGAAGCGGCGAAAAAGCAGCCGATTGAGTTGCGGCCGAAATGGCGGCGCGACACCCGGGAAAGCTATGCGATGGATGCGATTCGCCGCGATTTGGAGGTGATCCTGGAAAAGGAAAACATCGCGCTCGGCGGTCTAACCATCCATACCACCATCGACCTGCGCATCCAGCACAAGGGCGAGGATGCCCTCGATAAGAAGCTTCGCGAAGTGGAGCGCATCCCCGGCTATCCACACCAGACGCGCACCGGCTGGCGGGCCCAGGCCGAGGACAAGCGCGAGGAGCCCACCTATTTGCAGGGCGCTTCGGTGGTTGTGGAAAACCGCAGCGGGGCGGTGCTCGCCGTCATCGGTGGCCGCGATGCCAACGAGAGCAAGTATAACCGCGCCATTCAGAGTCGCCGTCAGTTTGGCTCATTGTTCAAACCGTTTGTCTATCTGGCCGCCTTCGATGTCGGCCTGCGGCCCGACACCAGCATCAGCGACGGCCCGATCCAGCCCGGCGAAATCAAGGGCGCGGGCACTTGGCGCCCCCATAACTCCGACGGCAAATTCGGCGGCATGGAGCCCGCCTCCTACGGCCTCATCCGCTCCCGCAACACCATGTCCGTGCGCGTCGGCAACCTCGCCGGCGTCGCCCGCGTCTCCGATGTCGCCAAAAGCGCCGGCTTTTCCACCCCCATGCCCGCCAACCCCGCCGCCTTCCTCGGTGCTTGGGAAGTATCGCCTTGGGAAATTGCCACCGCTTACAGCATCTTCCCTAACAATGGAACTCGCTTCTGCCCCTACCTGATTTCCGAAATCAAGGATCGCAAGGGCAACATCCTCTACTCCGCGTTACCCGTCCAATACCCCGCTGCCAAGGCCGGCGCTGCTTGGTCGATTTCGAGCATTCTCACGGAAGTGACCACACACGGCACCGCCGCCTCGGTCAGCCGCCTCGGCTTCGATGCCCCCTGCGGCGGCAAAACTGGCACCACCAATGATTTCAAAGATGCGTGGTTTTCCGGTTTCACCTCTAATCTAACCTGCACCGTGTGGGTTGGTTTCGACACTCCTAAAAAAATCATCCAAGGCGGCTATGGTGCCACGCTGGCGCTGCCGGTGTGGGTTGATATCATGAAAACCGCCGAGCGCCTCGGCTACAAGGCCGGCAAACTCAACAGCAACGTGCCGCTCGCCGAGGTCAAACTCTGCCGCCTCTCCGGCAAACGCGCCACCGCCGGCTGTGCCGCCGCCGATACCGCCTACCTCGATCACGTCCCTAACGATACACTCCTGCCCCCCGGCGACCTTTGTCCGCTGCACCCGGCACGTGCCGTGCCCGTCGATGAAACCGCGCAGCAACCCGCCGTCGCCAGTCCCGCTCCGCCCCGCGCCATCCCCGTCCAGCAAGACGCCTCTCCGCCCCACGCCACCCCGGTCGAGGAAGATGAGCCATCTCCGCCCCGCGCCGTGCCGGTGCGCGAGTGATTTAAAAAATCCTAAATTTTAAATCCGAAATTCTAAACCAATTGAAGATTCGGAGACCAAATCCCCAGCTTGCGATGAATCCGCCTATCAAATTGTTCTTCCCGCCACTCGCCGTTATCTTGTTAGCCATGTTGCTCGGGGCGTCACCTGCGGCCGCTGGCGATAATGCATCGCGCTTGGCACAACTCAATGGCTATTGGGCTGAGGTGTCGCGCAGCGTGCGCGAAGGCGACTTTGAGGGATACCGGGCCACCACGCATGCCGAGGGAGTGCTGGTCAGCGGCATTCGGCAAACCAGCCAGCCACTGGCCAAGGCTCTCGAACGCTGGCACCAGGATTTCGTCGATACCAAGTCGGGCAAGGTCAAAGGCCAGGTCGAGTTCCGCTTCTCGCAGCGACTCGGCGATGATGCCACCGCGCACGAAACCGGCATTTTCCACTACACATCCATTGCGGCCGACGGCCAGGTGAAGCACGATTACATGCACTTTCAAGTGCTCCTGGTGAAGCGCGATACTTGGAAAACCCTGATGGAATACCAGAAATCCAAGGCGACTCGCGAGGAATGGGACGCGTTGGTCCCAAGTGAATGAGGTGCGTTGTAGCGGCGCTCTGTGAGCGCCGATGTGAATGAGATGACGCTCGCCGGAAACGCGGGCGCATGGGCGGTGCATGGGCATCGGCGGTCATAGACGCGCCGCTACAACGCGGTAGGCTCGGCTCATGGACTATGGCTCTGTCCCCTAGTTTAAGGAGCCACCACATTCTTGTGGTGATAGCGGAAGGGTTGCCCATGAGTCAGTGCCGCGGGCTCGGCTCATGGCCGGTCCTTCCGCACGACGACAGTAAAGTCGTCGCTCCCTACGTGGAGCTGAGGAGACGCCTGTACTTCAATACGTTCGAATCGGTACAATCCGCGCAATGTTCTCGAAATCCCTGTCTGCACTGAACACCGCATAGCCACGGGTGACCGCAGCGGCGGCGATTAGGAAATCGGTGTGTGCCGCCTGCACACCCTTGGTTAGGCACAGATTGCACAGTTCGGCCGCCGTCTCGTGGTCTCTGGTCGTCAACTCAAGATCGGGAAATGCCGCGAGACGCTCCCGCAGGCGCTCGAATTGATCACGATGCTTGATGCCAGAAAGCACTTCCTGCCGCACAGGCCCAAGAAGAACCACCAGGCCTTGCTCGACCAGTCGCACCAAGGCGATCACTTCAGACGTTTTCACGACCTCCCTCCGCCGGAATGCCAACGACCAGACCGAAGTGTCCACAATGACCTTCATGCCTGTTTGCGGTGCTTACGATAGTCGTAATCTTCGGAATACTCGACCGTCCCAAAGAGCTCGACGATCTGTTGTTGTTTGTGCCTAGCGACGTACTCCTGCAAAGCCTCGGTTACTGCGGCCTTTTTACTCCGGTGCCGGCCAACGGTCACGGCCTCCTTTAGAAGAGACTGATCAATGTCTAGATTCGTAGCCATGCACAATCGGTCGCACAATGCTTTGTGCGTGTCAAGCTTCAGTTTTCGTCCAACAGGGGGCGGATTTTACCCGGACGGCCATCCGGATCAGGGGACAGGGAAATAGGCCCTATGGAGCGACGACTTTAGGGTCGTCGTGAGGAAGGTCCGGCCATGAAATGGAGCCTTCGGCAGGGACCCATGGGCCACCCTTCCGCTACCACCACACGAATGTGGCGGCTCCTTAGTTGCTCCCGGATCAAGGGACAGGGAAATAGGCCCTATGGAGCGACGACTTTAGG
>WBXE01000119.1 GCA_008932955.1 Verrucomicrobiota bacterium | reverse complement strand
GTTTCCGCTGATGCAACAAATCTGCCGGGCCATCAGTTTCATCGCCCTGCTGCCACGGCCGCGTGCCACCCCCCCGCGCGCCAAATGACACGCATGGCTTGCCGCAGATTTTTTTGAGACCTGGCAGATTTTGGTTGCGGGAATGGCCTGGCTTGTTACTCCCTGCGCATCGAGCAAGCACTTTTCATCACCGGTCTCGGCGCGCTCTCCGCGCTCGGCGAAACCGTGGCGCAACACCATCAGGCGGTGTCCGACTGCTATGTGCCATTTCTGCCGCTGGGCAAATTGCTCGGAGCTGCTAGCCCGCACGCGGCGCGGCCCGCAGCATGGATCGCCGAGCGGAACTTGTTGACCCATCGCAAATGGAGCCCGGTGACGATGGCCGCCTTGCATGTGGCGAGGCAGGCGATCCGCGATTCTGGTTGGGGGCCGGCCGAGTTACGCGATGCGGCGCTGGTAGTAGGCACCAGCCGCGGCAATGCCGCCGGCTGGTTAGGCCCCTGGCCGGGGCGGCGGCCGTTCCGCCTGATGGCCGCGAGCAATACCATTCATAGCGAACCCGCCGCAGCTATCAGTATCGAGTTCGGCATGGGCGGCCCCAATCAGGTGCTCGCCAGCGGCTGCTCGGCGGGCTTGGATGCGCTCGGCATGGCGATGCTGATGGTGCGCGGCGGCATGGCCCCGCGGGCCTTGGCGGTGGCGGTGGACTTGCCGCTGGTGCCTTTATTGCTAGATAACTATGCCATGTCAGGGTTGCTGGCCAGCGACTTTGAGTGCAATCCCTATCATCCACTCAGCGCTGGCTTTGTACCCGGCGAAGGGGCAGCGGCGATGACGCTCGAGAGCAAGGGCGCGAGGCATCAGCCGCAATTGCTGCATTATGCCTGCAATGCCGATGCCTGTGATCCGGTGGGCATTCCCGCAGATGGTGGGCGCACGCCGGACTTGTTGCGCCAGGCCATGTCGCTAACTCAAGCGCCCGTCGCGCTGTGTCCCCATGCCACGGGCACCGCGGTGCAAGCCACCGCCGATCCGGCGGCATTCTCCCGGGCATTCCCCGCCGCACGCCCCACCTTGCACCTGCTCAAGCCATTCGTCGGTCACACGATTGGTGCCAGTGGATTGCTAGAAAGTGTGATATTGGCGCGCTTCCTGCGCGACGGCCAGCTGCCGTGCAACCGTCCCGGCTTGCACGCGCCGGGCGGTTATGTGTTGCCAGAGACGATTCTTGATAGCCTGGGGGCGGTGTATAAACTCGCCCACGGCATGGGCGGCCACAACGCCCTGATAGCCATCCAACCATCATGAACCAAGCCATCTCGCTAGAAGTTTCCGTCGATGACCAACGCCTGGATGTATTCGAGGCGCAGCGTCTGTTGCGGAGTTATTCCATTTCCACCGCCGCCAAAGGGGTCGGTTTCGGCCTGGGCACCTTGCGCACGCCGCTAGGGCGCTTTCGGGTGTCGGATAAACTCGGTGCGGGCGCGGCACTGGGCACGGTGTTCCGCTCGCGGGTGGCCTGCGGCATCTGGCAAGCGGGCGATGCAGTGGCTGACGATTTGGTACTCACCCGCATTCTGCGCCTAGATGGCATGGATCCGGACAATGCCAACACCCTGGAGCGCTGCATCTATATTCATGGCACCAATCGCGAGGAGTTGATCGGGCAACCGGCGAGTCATGGCTGCATCCGTTTGCGCAATGAGGATATGCTTGAGTTATTTGAGTTGGTGCCTCCGGGTGCTAATCTCGTGATCCATCCGCCGCAGCAACATCGCGGCAAAATCATCTTTCTGGATTGTGATTCAACCCTCTCATCAATTGAGGGAATCGATGAGTTGGCACGGGCACGCGGGCCGGACGTCTATGCGGAGGTTGTGGCTCTGACGCATGCCGCAATGAATGGCGAAGTGCCTCTCGATGAAGTGTTTGCTCGTCGCATGGCCATCATCCGTCCGGATCGGGCCGCTTGTGAGCGCGTGGCGGCGCTATATGTCGCTACGCTCACGCCCGGGGCCGCAGAGTTGATTCAACAACTCAAGGCCCATAATTGGTTGCCAGTGATTCTCTCTGGCGGATTCGCTCCACTCATCGCTCCCTTGGCTCGCCACCTAGGCATTGAGCATGTCGAAGCCGTGCCACTGGATTTGGATGCGGCTGGCAACTATGCCGGATATGGACAGACCTATCCGACGACCCGCAACGGTGGCAAGAACGAGGTGATCCGCGAGTGGCGACATGCCATGTTGCCTCAGCGCGTCGCCATGATGGGGGATGGCATGTCGGATTTGGAAACCCAGCCGGATGTTGATGTCTTTATCGGCTTCGGCGGTGTGATTGCTCGGCCGCGCGTCAGACAGGGCGCTGCACATTGGATTGTTAGCATGACTGATCCGCTGTCCATGCTTGGTATTCTCGATGGCACGATACATGCTAACTCATGAAATATGTGTGCTATAAGTCATAGTGAAAAAGGGTAACTTTTATCTTGTAGCTATTCGTTTCGCTGATAGGTTGCGCGCGACATGAGTGCTATTCCAAAGAAAAAAACTAAAAAGGGTATACGTTATACCGACACCCAGAAACAAGAAGTCATCGCGTTCTCTAACAAGTGGAATGCTGATAACGGACGTGGCGGGCAAGCAGAGGCCGCGCGCAAGTTCGGTGTTTCGGTGCTGACAGTTGCCGGCTGGCTCAAGTCAGGCAAGGCGCCCAAGGCTGCTAAAGTGGTGAAGGCAGCTAAGGCACCTAAGGCACCTAAGGCACCTAAGGCACCTAAGGCAGCTAAGGCAGCTAAGGCACCTAAGGTACCTAAGGCACCTAAGGCACCTAAGGCAGCTAAGGCAGTCAAAGCACCCAAGGCGGTGAAGGCAGCCAAGCAAGCGACGCCCCAAGGCAAGCGTTATAGCGATGCGCAGAAGCAGGAAGTCATCACTCATGTGGCGGCAGTTAACGCCGCCAAGGGTCGTGGTGGTTTGAGTGCCGCCGTCGCGAAGTACAAAGTTTCGCCGCTGACCATCACTGGCTGGATGAAGAAAGCCGGCGTGGCCACCAAGCCAGCCAAAGCCACCAAGCCCGCGCAAGTGGCCAAGGTGAAAGCCCCCGCCACCGGTGGTCTGAGCGCCAAGGCGGTCATCGCACTCGGCAATCAGGTAGCCAAGTTGGAGAAGCAATTCTCCAAACTCAAGCTGATGCTAGGCGCAATCAAGTAAAGCCGATCTGGATCTAACTTATAAAAAACCGTCCTCCGTTAGTTCGGAGGGCGGTTTTTTGTAGGTCAGAGATTCAGGGGAAAGAGGCCCTCGGCGCATGGCTACGGGGCGTCGGTCTTGGCCTTGGCGTGTTCCGCCTCGGGCGTCGCGCTGGCGTCGTGGTCGGGGTGGTGGGCGCCATGAGCCCCATGGGCTTCATGGAGTTGTTTGGTGCCATTTTTGCCTTCGAAGTCATGGCGTTCGCAGGAGATCAAGAAGGCACAGGAGGCTGCGAGGGTGAGTAGGATGGATTTCATCTGCTGTTGTTCATAGCTGCACAAGGATAGAATGCAACCCCTGCGTCGAAAAAGTTTCATGTGGGAGGCAGCCAAGCGGCCACAGCGCGGGCTGCCCGCTCATGGGTGCCGGCGGCGCCGAGCTTGGCCGCGGTTTGTGCCAAGCGAGTTTGCAGCGTGCCACGGGACTCGGCATCTTGCAGCAAGCGCTGCAGTGCAGTAGCAATGGGCAGCGCTGCGGCATCAGCTTGAATGAATTCTTCCACCACCTCCTCGCCGGCGAGGATGTTAACCAAGCCGATGTGTTTGAGCCGGACCAGCAGCCGCCCCGCCAGATACGTCGGCCAGGCCACCTTGTAGGTCAGGCAATAGGGCAAGCCGAAATAGGCGGCTTCCAGGGTGGCTGTGCCACTGGCGATGACGCCGCAACAGGCGCGCTGCATCAAGGCGTGGCTACCGCCGGCGGTCACCTTGAGTTGTTCGCCGAGCTGGGATTGGGCGGCGAGTGCGTGCATTTGGGCAGCGAGCTTGGGCGAAGCGGCCGGCGCTTCAAAGCGTAGATTCGGGTGCCAGGCGCGGAGGCGTTTGGCGGTTTCGAGCATGACAGGGAACAGGCGAGCCACCTCGCGCTCGCGACTCCCGGGAAAGAGTCCGACGAGGAGTTCATCACGCTGCACGCCATCGAGCCGCTGCTCATCCAACTCATCGACCAAGGGATGGCCAACACAAAGGGTCTTCAAGCCGGCCCGTTCAAACAGCGCTTGCTCAAACGGAAATAAACACAGCATCTCGTCCAACAGCCGCGCCATCTGCGGGATGCGCCGCCGATTCCACGCCCATACCTGCGGGCTGATATAATATACTATGCGAATTTGCGGACACTCGCGCCGCACGGCTTTGGCAAACCGCAGGTTGAACCCCGGGTAGTCGATGAGCAGCAGCACATCCGGCTGCGCTTGTTTCACCTCCGCGAGCATCTCGTCAAAGCGTTGGCGAAACCAGCGGAAATGCTTCACCACCTCCCACAAACCCACCACTGCGGCGTCTTCCACCCAGTCGCGCACCCCACCATCGGCCACCGCCGCCATCTCCGGCCCGCCTACCCCAGCGATGCTCAGCCCCGGTCGCAACGTCTTGAGCGCACGCAACAACCCTGCCCCGTGGGCATCACCGCTGAGTTCACCTGCAACCACATAAATTCGGCCAGCCATGCCCGGATTTCTTACCATCTCCTGGTCATCTGGCCATGAAAATCCAACCAAACAAAAAAATCGGGGCGATTTTGGCAAAAAATCTGGGTGGGGGCCGACTTCCGCATTGATTTAGTGACGGGTTGCGCATTGTCTTTGTTCCGCCGCCTAACGCGTGCCAACTCCCCATGTCCTCAGTCAGCCCAGCCAGCCCGGAAATCCCACGCCCGATCGGTGAAATCGCCCAAGGCCCGAGCGCCTTCGAGCAATTTCTCGATCGCAACCAGAAAAACCTCGTGGCCCTGACCATTCTGCTGGCCCTCGCGGTCGCTGCATGGGTGATCTACCGCGGGGTGGCCAACAGCAAGGAACACAGCGCCGGGGCCGAGCTCAACAAAGCCGAGGATGTGGCGGCCCTAAGCAGCCTCGTCAAGGATCATGCCGGCACGGCTGCCGCCGAGAGCGCCCAGGTATTGCTCGCCGAGCGCCAGTGGGCAGGTGGCGACAAAGACACCGCCATTGCGACCCTCAAAGACTTCATCGCAGCCAATTCCAAGCACCCGGCACGCCCAAGTGCTCAGGCCAGCCTCGGCACTAAATACCAAGCCCAAGGGAAAATGGCCGATGCCAGCCAGTTGTTCCAACAGATTGTCGAGGATCCAGCGGCGCGCTTCATGGCCCCCTACGCCCTGCTGGCTCTCGGCGATATCGCCAAGGCCGGCGGCGACACCGCGGCCGCCGAAAAGTCCTATCAAAAGGCCAAGACCGAGTTTCCTGAAAGCAGTTTTTCGACCATCATCACCCAACGTCTCTCGCTGTTGAAGGCCCAATTGCCGGTTGAAATCGCCCCGCCGCCACCAGCACCTCCCGCTGCACCCGCTGCACCCGCTGCACCGGCCGCACCCGCCGCGCCGGCCGCACCGGCCGCGCCGGTTGCACCGCTTGCCGGAGTTCCAGCAGCGGAAACTCCCGCCGCGCCGAGTAATGCAGTGGCCCCCGATCCGGAGCCCGCCAAGCCGACCAAGCCAGCCAAGCCAGCCAAGTCGGCCAAGCATTCCAAGCCAGCCAAGCCGTAATTTTCGCCGCCGTTTCTCATCCATCAACCTCATCCCCTAAGCACAGTGTTCAAGAAAGTCATTGGTCAAGACGACTCACGTCGTTCCACTCCCCAGCCTCCAGTGGGCTTGCCGGCAGCAGCCAGCCATGTGCTCGCTCCGCCCCCATCCGCCCAGGCCGCCCAGGCCTCCCAGGCCCGGCCGCCCGCAGGCGCTTCACGCAACATCCTATCGTCCGATGTGGAAATCAAAGGCACCGTCAAGTTCACCAACGACCTGATCATCGATGGCAAAATCGAAGGGGAAATTTCCTCCGATGGCAGCCTTACCGTCGGCGAAAACGCCCGCCTCAAGGCCGAAATTAAAACCGCCACCGTGGTGGTTTACGGCAAAGTCCACGGCAATATCACCGCTTTGGAACACGTCGAACTGAAGTCCAGTGCCGAAGTCATCGGCGATATCAAATCCAAGACGCTCGCCATCGAGGCTGGCGCCATCTTTGTCGGCAAATCCACCGTCGGCACTCCAGCCCAAGCCCCGCCTCAGGCCCAGGGCCAGGCCGCAGCCAAACCCGCGGTAGACGCGCAACCGAAGCAAGCCACTTTGCCAGGTGCCGTTTGATCCTTCCGTCCGAACTCTCTGGCTGCGGAAGTCCCGCAATTTCCCGTTATGGTCGGTGATTCCCCATCTCCGCGCCAGCGTATCGAATTGACGTGCCCCGAATGCGGGCACACTCAATTCGAGCCCGCTATGGTCATTTCGACCCAGTGCCATGGCTGTCGCACCCATTTTCAAGTGCGCGATGGCAAAGCCGTGGTTCGCCAGCGTTCCACCGTGCGCCTGGCCAAACCACAGCGCGAGTCCGACCCCATCCCTGAACCGCCGCCACCACCGCCGCCCTTGCGCCGCGTCCCGGCGCTCCCCACGCTGCGCCAGCGGGTGTTGCGCTGGCTGTTCCCGCCCAAGCCGCCGCGCGAGATCGCTTGCTTCGACTGCGGTCACCACTACACCGCCGCTGCCGAGGCTCAGTCTAGCCAATGCCCGCGCTGCTGTTGTTATGTGAGCCTCCTCGACTATCAAATCGACGGCCCCTGGAACCGCCGCATCCAGACCCGCGGCAATGTGCTCATTCTCAAAGGTGGCGTCGTTTCCGGCTGTGTCATCCAGTGCCACCATCTCACCGTCTTGGGTGAACTCGCCAGCCCCGTCGATTGCTCCGGAGATTTGCTTTTCTGCGGTCACGGCAAAGTCATGGGCAGCGTCAAATGCCAGCACCTGCGCATCCGGCGCGGCGCGCGGGTCGAATTTTTCCACCCCGTCACGGTGGCCAGCGCCAGCATTGCTGGCCACGTTCGCGGCCAATTCTTCTGTGCCGGCACTCTCACCCTCGAGCGTCGCGCGCGTCTCCAGGGGTTTATCCGGGCCGCCGCCATTAGCGTCAAACCCGGCGCCAATCATATCGGCACCCTCGAAATTTCCCAGCCCGACGCAAGCCAACAAGACTCAAGACATGAAGAC
>WBXE01000118.1 GCA_008932955.1 Verrucomicrobiota bacterium | reverse complement strand
TTGCTCTTTTGACTCATAATTCCAGATATCGTTTGCATCTGGGTGTCATTCTTTCTGGCGCAACGACCGACTAAAGCCGATTATTCATCCCCTTCCCGGTGTCATTCTACTTGGCGCAATGCGATCCGTTTGAACACCAGGTCACTGCGCGGATCGAGAAAGTGGGCCATGGCGTCGATAGACTCGGCCGCCAGGCTCGCGGCGACAGGTAGTCAGTCAGGACTCCTCAGCTTGACGCGCGTACCGGTGGGGGAGAGGGATTTTTTTGGAAAAATCGGCCGCTAGATGAAAAAACGCATAATTTTAGCTTGCCAAGCCGTCTGGGGTCCCTAAGTTGCCCCCCCCATGCCAAGAGTTTCAGGAAAAGCAAAGACACGGAAAGCCGTCGCCAAGCGCTTCAAAGTTACGGGTACGGGGAAGATACTACGTCGGAAACAGGGCAAACGCCATTTGGCGCAATGCAAAAATCGCAAACGCAAGCGCAATCTTGGGAAAGCGACACTGGTTTCGGCGGCAGACCTCCGCAACGTCAGAGAGAATCTTCCCTTCGCCTAAATTTGAAGTAGCCACGACGAAAAATACGCCCCCGTCCGCGAATCGGACGGCCTTCACGCAGCCAGATCCCGCAAGGGAGACACGATCCGGCGAGACTGCGGGAGGAAATGACAACAACGGCCAGATCAGAACCAACCATAGAACATGCCACGTGCCACAAATTCACCGGCCAGCCGCAAGCGTCGCAAGCGCGTGCTGCTCCGAGCCAAGGGTTTCCGCGGATTCCGCTCGAAACTCTTCCGTTATGCCAAGGACGCTGTCCGCAAGGCGCAAACCTACGAATATCGCGACCGTAAAAAGCGCAAGGGCCAGTTCCGCCGCTTGTGGACGCAGCGTATCAACGCCGCCGTTCGCGCCGAGGACATGACCTACTCGCGCTTCATTGAAGGCCTCAAAGCCGCCGGCATCGAAGCGGATCGCAAGATCCTCTCGGATATCGCCATCCAAGACGCCCCGGCGTTCTCGGCGATCATCGCCCAAGCCAAACTCGCCCTCCTAGCCAAAGCGGCGGCCAGCGCGGCGTAATCCCGCCAGCCTATCCCATCAACCCGCCGTCCGGTGTCATGCCGGCCGGCGGTTTTTTTTGCTGGCCTGTCGCCTTAAATTGAGATGCGGTCGTTGAGGGTGGCTAGGGCGTCTTCGTCGAGTACGGGGCGGGCAGCTTGCTGCCAATGGGCGGGGGGCTGGGGCAGTTGGATCCAACTGCGGCAGCCGCCGAAGCTCGTTTCATAGGGGAATTCCCAAGGTGTGGCGAGTTGCCGCACCCGCACCAGCGCGAGGTGGATACTACCCGAACGCATGCCTTTGCCCTCCCAATCGAAGCGATCGCGCACGGTTTGGCCGGAGTAGATGTGGAATGGCTCGAGGGCCTCGACCTGCTCCCAGTCGGTTAGAGTGATGGCCCACAGCGCCTCGGCATGGTGGGTGATGCGGATCGGATCGCCGACTTGCCATTCGGGCAGCGGGGTGACGCTGCCCTCGCGCACCTGGTCGCCTTGGACATGAAAACGGGTGGGGAAGAGGAAAAAGGCTTTATGGGCGAAGGAAAATCCTTGGCGTCCCTCATGGATGCCGCCTTTGCGCAGCAGGATCGCTTGGCGCCCACTGGCCAGCGCGTCGCAAACAACCTGCCATTCTTTGAAGCCAATGATGTCGTGCATGATGATTTAAGAGTTAGACTCAAGACGCCAAAACGCAAGCGCAATCCCGACTGCTGGTCAATCCAAGGCGATGGTAGCGGCTGGACGAAGCATTGCCAGCTTAGCCAATCGCCCTGTGAATCGGTTTGCGTTTTGGCGGGCACTGGGCTACCCCTGCCGCGTGCCACCGCTGAGGATGGTCTCGCCATGCCGGATTCCGCGGCTGGCCGACGGACAGATGCAACTCCACAGCTGGCGGACGCTGACGATCCCATGAAGAAATTGCCCATCCTTGTGTTGCTGCTGGCGGCCGCTGCTGCCGCTTGGTACTTCCGCGGTCAATTTGCCAGCGCCGCCGCTCCCTTGACGCTCTACGGCAACGTGGATATCCGCGGCGTCGATCTCGGGTTCCGGGTGCCCGGACGGCTGATGGAAGTGCTCAAGGACGAGGGCGATTCGGTGGTGGCCGGCGAATTGCTAGCCCGGCTCGACGCCCAGCCCTACGAGCAAGAACTGGCTCGTGCCGAAGCCCAGCTCGCGGCCGCGGCGGCCGAGCAGCAATTGAAAAAAACTGGCAACCGCAGCGAGGATATCGAGCAGGGGCGGGCTGCCTTGGAGGAAAGCCGGGTGGTGGCCAGAAATGCCGAACGCGCCCACCAACGCCACCTCGGTCTGGTCGGGCGTGGCGGCACCTCACAACAGGATTTGGAGACCGCTGAAGCCGCCCTCGACGAAGCCAAACAACGCGTGAAAGTCAATGAGGCAAAAGTAAAATTGCTGGAGGCCGGCTTCCGGACCGAGGAAATCGCGGCGGCCGACGCTGCCGTCGCCCAAGCGCAAGCGGCACGTGCCAGCGCCGCCCTGCATCTGGAAGACACGCGGCTCAAGGCACCCTCGGCGGGGCTTGTGCTGACCCGCGCGCTGGAGCCGGGTGCGGTCATGCAGGCCGGGGCCACCGCTATTTCGCTATCGCTGGAGCAACCGGTGTGGGTGCGCGCCTATGTGCATGAAGCCGAGCTCGGCCGGGTGCCGCCGGGTACCCGCGTGCTGCTCACCACCGATGGCCAGCCGAAGCGGCCGTTCCAAGGCAAGGTCGGATTTGTTTCGCCGCGAGCCGAGTTCACTCCCAAATCGGTGGAAACCCCCGAGCTGCGCAGCACCCTCGTCTATCGCCTGCGCATCGTCGTGAGCGATTCCGACGGCTCGCTGCGCCAAGGCATGCCGGTCACCGTTTCGCTAGACCCAACCCCGCGCTGAGGTGTCCGATGTCGTCGTCAGCTTCGAGGACCTGAGCAAGTCGTTTGCTGGGATGGCGGCCCCGGCGCTCGCCGCGCTGACCGGGGAGATCCGCCGCGGATGCATCACCGGACTGGTCGGTCCCGACGGTGCAGGCAAAACCACCTTGTTGCGGCTCATCGCCGGGTTGTTAGTTCCCACCTCGGGCCGCCTCAGCACCCTGGGGCGCGATCCAGTGCATGAGGCCACGGCAATTCACCGCGAGCTGGGATACATGCCGCAAAAATTCGGCTTATACGAGGATTTGTCGGTTTTGGAAAACCTCACCTTGCACGCCGACCTGCGCAACGTCACCGGCAAGGAGCGCAGGGACACCTTCGAGCGGCTGTTGGCTTTCACCGATTTGCAGCGTTTCACCGGGCGCTTTGCCGGCAAACTCTCCGGCGGCATGAAACAAAAGCTCGGCCTCGCCTGCGCCTTGCTGGGAAAACCGCGCCTCCTTCTGCTCGACGAACCGGGCGTGGGCGTCGACCCGATTTCCCGCAAGGAACTCCGCCACATGGTCGACCGCCTCGTCGATGACGGCATCGCGGTCGTCTGGAGCACCGCCTACCTCGAAGAAGCAGAGTTGTGCGGCACCACTCTGGTGCTCAACGAGGGTCAATTGATATTTTCCGGCTCGCCACAGGCAATGACCGCGCCGCTGGCCGGTCGCTGCTGGCACCTCAAAAACCCCGCCGGTAGCAAGCGCCGCCTGCTCGCTCAGGCGCTGTCTCATCCGTCCATCAGCGATGGCACCATCCAAGGCCACCACCTGCGGCTGACTTTCCGCGCCAACGCTATAGCCCAGTTCGCTGAGGATTTGGCAAACGGCGGCGGCGGCGGGCAGGATGCCCGCGCCACGGTGGCGCGGACATCCTGCCCACCGCCATTCTTCCTTTCGTCTCCCACAGCGCCGCCGGCCGGACCGGGCGCCGCACCCGCTATCCTCTGGGCTCCCGTGGAACCCCGCTTCGAGGACGCCTTCATTGACCGCATGGGCGGCGGCCCCAGCGGCGATTCGGTCCTCGCGCAACATGTACCAATCATCCCCAATGACCGGAAAATCGTCATCGAGGCCCACCAACTGACAAAAAAATTCGGGGATTTCACCGCCACCGACGCGGTGACGTTCCAAGTGCGCCGCGGCGAAATCTATGGCCTGCTGGGACCGAACGGCGCCGGTAAGTCCACTACCTTCAAGATGATGTGCGGCTTGCTCACGCCCAGCGCCGGCCGCGCCACGGTCGTCGGCCTCGACCTGCGCCACAGTGGCGGCCGCGCCCGCCAAAAACTCGGCTACATGGCCCAAAAATTCTCCCTCTACGGCAACCTGAGCGTCCGCCGCAACCTCGAGTTTTTTTCCGGCATCTACGGGCTGACCGGTACCCAGCGGCGCAATAAAACCGCCACCATGGCCGCCATCTTCCACCTCGAGCCCTTCCTCGATGCCAAGACCGACTCGCTGTCGCTCGGTTTCAAGCAACGCCTCGCGCTGGCCTGCGCAGTTATGCACGAACCGGATATCTTGTTTCTCGACGAGCCGACCTCTGGCGTCGATCCGGTGACCCGCCGCGAGTTCTGGTCCCACATCAACGGCCTCGTCGAGCGCGGCGTGACCGTCATGGTGACCACCCACTTTATGGACGAAGCGGAATACTGCGACCGCATCGGCCTCGTCTATCGCGGCAAACTCATCGCCGAAGGCACCCCAGACCAACTCAAAAACCTCGCTGTCGCCACGACCAGCATCACCGCTGATGCCGAACCGACCATGGAAGACGCCTTCATCGCCCTCATCCAAGGCACCGACGAGCATCCCGAATGAAGGCGAAATTTCTCACTGAATTCCGCATGCTTGCGCTTTTGCTTCACACGTATGCGAACGAGGCTGGTTTTGAAAGACGAATTGATGATCGAAGCCAAACAACGGGCTGCGGAGCGTAGATCCAATGTCAGTGCCATCGTTAATGAGGCACTGATGACTGCGTTCCGCTCGGCACCGAATGCGGGAAGCTCGATGCCGTTGCAGATGCCTACGTTCCGTCCAGCATCCGGTCTTAGCGTCCAGACCTCACCAGAAGAAATAGGCGAGTTTCTGGTTGCGGAGGACTTCGCGCCTTATCAATCATGATTCTATTTGATGTCAATCTGCTGATTTATGCGCAACGGCAGGATCAGGTGGATCACCAGATCGGGATTTCTTCAAATTTGAGTCGGATGGTTTGCGCTTCGAATGGTGGGCGCCAAACGGTGGATAAAGTTTCAATCCAAACCACTTCTATGTGAGCTGGTAAAGACGCCCCCAGTGGCCTCGAAACCAGTCCCGCTGTTCGAGCAGAATGTCGCGAAAGCGGTCCACGCAAGCCGGAAAAGCGGGACTGACCCCAAGATTCGGCGGCTGTCTAGCGGAATTGGCCTCCGAGCCGCTTGTCTAATTCGCTCATTACCAGTGATTTACAGAAAGTTTGAAAAAAATCGTGAAAATTGTGCATTGGGGTTGACGTCTGGGACTGTTTATTGTGTATTCGCGTGGTCATGAAAATATCTCTCCGCAAGAAACTCTTCAGCATGTGCCTGCTTGGCTTTGCTTTCGCGCTTGTGACGCCAGCCCAGGCCGCACGTAACTCTGGGCCGCCGCCAAAGATCGTTGTCACACCGAAGCCTGCCACCAGTAACCCCTGAGTCTTGGTCATCGCATCTAAATCCATATCCGCTACGAATACTATGAAGCTCCACTCCTCGATGGTTATGTTTGGTTTGCTAGCGAGCTTCGGCTCGTCCTCCGCTTGGGCCTACGATACTACCTTCCCAGCCTCCACTTTCGGTTCCGTAGGTTCTGAAATCGCCGGCGTGGACGGCTGGACCATCAACGATCCGGGTTTTTATGGCTCGACGGCGACGGTAGTTCCCAGAGTGGAGACTACCATGTCATACGCAAACCAATTACCCAATGATGGCACATCGCTTGCGGCCGAGTTGGGCGGCTATTACGATTATCCGCAAGACGGCACACTGGCGACTGTTGTCCTGAGTCACGCCACTCCGAATCAACTGCAAGATGTGGCTTTCAGGGTCGATTTCCTCATCCAGCCGAGTAATGCGCAGTATCCAGGTCGCGACGGGTTTGGTTTTTCCTTCCGGGATGCGAGCAGCAACAATCTGATCCGCATTTCCCTGACCCCGGCCACCAACGCATCAAATGACGCCTATCAGGTTAGCTATACCGTCGGTAATAGCACTCCGGTCAATGCCATGGACGTATCATCGAATCCCATATACATTTTCGAAAACACGGTTCATACACTGAGTCTTGCGGTCACCCCCAATGGGGCCGATCCGACGTTCAGCGTGAAGCTGGTCAGCCATGACATCAATGGGAACATCGCGTCAACTACCACTTTCGCCGGCAAGGCAACCGGATTGGGTTCGGCCAACGTGGACAGCTTTGCTGCTGAGTGGAATCTGATAGCGGCTGGTAGCAATGGGCTGGTCTTTGACAATCTCAGGGTGGGTGAAGTGCAACCCGTGCAATTGGCTGTCACATCCAGTGGCAGCAATCTCAACTTTTCGTGGCCCAGCCGGACCGGAAAAACCTACAATTTACGTACCAGTACGGACCTGGCCACCGCGCCTGCCAGCTGGGAGCTGGTGCCGGGAGATATCGCGGCCACTCCGGCACTCAACGTGCTGTCATTCCCGAGACCCGCTGATACAAAAAGGTTCTACGTGATTCAAGAGTGGCTGGCACCTAATTGATCCTGAGTGGCCGCCTCCTAGTATTCTAGGCTGAGCTGCCCAATGGCATCACGAGCTAAGCATCGATTCAAGCCGCTTCCGCTACCTGCTGAAGCGGCTTTTTCGTGGTGATGGGACCAGTCCCGATTTCATCGCCAGGCATCCGGGATGTGCTCTAGCGGCGGTCTGTGACCGCCGATGTGAATGAGATGGCACTCGGAGTGCGGCAGCTTGCTGCCGCCAGGCCAAGCCAGCTTGCTGGCGAGTGTCGGCGCGCTTATTGGCGGTTCAAGGGCAGCGGCGGTCATAGACGCGCCGCTACCATGCGCCAGATACTCATGCGCGCTTCCTTACCCCCGAACGCCGCTGAAAACAGGCTTTGACATTCACGGCACGCCAGCGGAGCATCCGCCCATGTTCGCCTTGCTGCGTTGTTTTGCCCTTTGCCTCGTCATCTCCGGCGCCGGAGCCGTTCCCGCTGCGCCACCTAGCAACACCACGGACGCGACTCCTGCGACTCCTGCGACTCCTGCGACTCCTGCGACTGGTGCGGTGGAGCCGGCCGCCAGCCAGCCAGCGTTTGTGCGGCTCGATGAGAACCGCTTCAAGGTGGGGGAGGTCGAATTCAATAAACAAAGTCGCATCGTGAGTTTTCCG
>WBXE01000117.1 GCA_008932955.1 Verrucomicrobiota bacterium | reverse complement strand
CAGGCGGGCATTTTCACCACCGGCTCGCATACCCGCGGCCGCATTCTCAACATGGATCCCTCGCTGATGCGCGGGTTCCTCGATGACGGCAAAACCCTCGTGGTGGCCGGCTTCCAGGGCATCACTCCCAATGGCATGATCCACACCCTCGGCCGCGGCGGCTCGGACCTGACCGCCATCGCGGTGGCCGCCGCACTCAAGGCCGATATCTGCCAGATTCTAACCGACGTGGACGGCGTCTACACCTGCGACCCGCGGGTGGTGCCCAATGCCCGCAAGCTGCCGGAAATTTCCTACGACGAAATGTTGGAAATGGCCTCGTCCGGCTCCAAGGTCATGCAATCCCGCTCGGTCGAATTCGCCAAGAAATTCGGCGTCATTTTCGAAGTTCGCTCCTCGCTCAACGACAACCCCGGCACCCTCGTGTTAGAAGAACATCCCAACATGGAAAACGTCGTCATTCGCGGCGTCTCGATCGAACGCTCCCAAGCCCGCGTCACCATCACCGGCATCCCGGACGAGCCCGGCATGTCCGCGCGCATTCTCGGGGCCATTGCCGAAGCAGAGATCAACTTGGACATGATCATTTCCAACATCGCCCATGATGGCTTCGCCCGCCATTCCTTCACCATGCATTCCAGTGACCTGGGCAAGGCGCAGGCCGCGCTCAAACCGGTCCTCGCCGGCTTAGGGCCCAAAGCCAAGGTCGAGACCGAGGGCGGCATCGCCAAACTCTCTGCTGTGGGCATTGGCATGCGCTCGCATTCCGGAGTGGCTGCCACCATGTTCAAAGCGCTGGGTGCCGCCGGCATCAATATCGGCATGATCTCCACCTCCGAAATTAAAATCGCCGTCACCGTCGATGAAACCCGCATCGAAGACGCCGCCCGCGCCGTCCACGATGCCTTCGGCCTCGACAAGCCACCAGCCTAAGCGCCGCGCAGGCGCAATCCATGGTCCTGGTTGTTCATGGACACGAGCCACCTTGCCTGCCGGGGGTGACTGGCGACTAAGGCCGTGTCACCTCAAAACGGTGGTTCATCATTGCTCCCCCAAGCGCCGCGGAGATCTTCCGGCGATGGCTCGGCAAGGCCCGGGGCACTTCCAGCATCCGCGCGGCGGGCAGGCGCTCCAGGCGCGCCTGCTGATCCTTGGATTTTCCAGCAGGAGAGGTTGACGAAATACTTGCCGTTGTACTCGTTGCCGCGGATATCGAAGCTCACTGCCACGTCCTGCCCCACTGCGAAGGGGTCGAGCAAGGCGCACTTATCCTTTACGATCTCGAACTTGAGATCCTGGGGGAACTTATCCGCCGCCGTGGTGACAACGAATTCACGCTTGGTGAAGCCGCTGGCAAACGACTGGACATCACCGATCCACTTCAACTTTCCGGAGGTCTCGTACATGGCCGGAGTGTCACCAACTTGGCGGCGATGTCAAACACCTTGCTGCACCAACTCGGGTTGCGCGACTCGGCGTCGCAGTTTTTCACAATCTCGTCTCGACATGCCCGGCCTGATTCTGGCACTGACCTGCGCCAGCCACCTAGCGGCTCGCCTACCCCACCATGGAAACACAACTGATTATCCCCCGCTCGCAAGATCCGAGCACCATCGACGAAATTCTCGAAGCCCTCCGCAAGGTGCACTTCAAGCCCAGCCATGAAAGCAAGGTATGGGGCGACTGGATCCATCTTTACGGCTGCCGCAGCGTCATCTGCATTGAATGCACCAGCGGCATCTGCCGTGCCGCCACCATCGAACACGGCGAAGGCGAGGAGGAAGGTGAGCCCGTCGCATCGATCCTTCAGGCATTCGGCTCACTCGGCTGGTACGGCATCGACGATCATGGTGAGTACCCACTTGATTCCGGCGCCGGCAATTGATGGCGGAAGTCGATAGGGAGCGCATGCTGGACGGGACGTCCCAGGGATCATCAACCTTTTCACCTCCCATGGCTCCCCCCAATCGCAGAAACCTGACCCAAGCTCTTCTTTCCATCCGTGCAATCCGTTCTAATCCATTAATCGGTGGTGAAACCCATGTCGAATCGCCATTCTAACTGCAGTTTTTAGGTTGAAGGGGCGGCTCAGTGCGGCGCCTTGCCGGGACCTGGTTTTAGCTGATAGACTCCTCCTGGTGCCAGCTTCACGGGTCCGGTCCATAAGGGCCTGACCCCATCCTCAGAAAACACGTTGAGCGTACCTTCGAAAGGCTGGCCGAGCGGCAGCTTGATCCACTGCCGGTCCGGACCCAGTGCGCCTTGCGCTTCATATTCCGCGCCGGATCTGGTGCTGAGCTGGAGACGCTTCTGTAACCAATAAGCGAAGATCTGATTGCGATCGCATCCCACGGAGGGGCCGGCACCATATAGCATTCCAAGTACCCGATCCTTGCGAGTGAGGAAAGCGACGGCGAAGATATACCGGTCCATTTCGTCATGTGCGCCGGGCATGCGCTGCTCCGGGCCGAATGTCTTGCCGTTATTTGACAAGCTATACCAGAGCTTGTCGGCATCTTTCACGCCCAGTCCCGAATCCCCTTTCTTGTGTAGGGCCATCAGGTACCAGTCCTTGCCCGCTACGCTGAACTTTTTCACGTCATTCGGGGCATGAATGGTTTCAAGCGAGAGCCCACCAAATTGGAAAGACGTCGGCGTATCTCCCACGGCCCAGTACATTTTTCCCATGTCCTTCCAATTCGAGAAATACAGGAAAAACTTCCCTTGATCGTGCAACAAGACGTTGGCGCCATTCAAGTCCCCCATCTTGTATCCCTCGTAGCCATTCATGGTGACGATGTCCTTCTGTTTAGCTCCATACGGTTCGGGCGAGCCATTCCAGGTCTTGCCGTCGGGACTGAAAAAATGTATCGGCTTATTCATCCTCTGCGCATCTGGCCATGCGGTGGCGAGCATGTGGAGCGAGCCGTCGGGCATCTTCTGCACATTCACGTTAGATACGTGAATCACCTCGCCGTTGTCGATGACGGTGTGGCGGTCATAAAAGTCGATAAAATCCGGCGTGGTCGCGCTATAGATCAAATCACAGCCGGAGTCGCTGCCATCCCATGCGCTGTAGAACAAACGCCAGCCCGAGCCTTCCTCGATAGCGCTGGGAGCATAGATATTGCGAAACGCCCCGCCCATGCGAGGTGCCAGCAGCGGCATGCGCACATCAGAAACCCAGTGCAGCTGCGATTTCTCCCACAGCTCCGGATTGAAAGCTCCGGCGGCCACCCCCTGGATTTCCACGCAACCCATTGGAGCTTGTCCGCCAGGAATCTGTTCGAGGCTGAACGCTCCCTCATCCTCACCCAGCAGCCCAGACGGCAGCATGCCTATCAACGACGGCAACACCATCAATACTAGAAATCTCCCTCTACCCGTGAGCCAGCCCAGCGGTCTAGCATGAATTGAGTTTGCGGGTGCGGGTGACTGTACGAGCCGGGCTGGGAGTAGCGCAGAGCTACACCCGGCGACGCCGCAGCGGAGGGCCAAAAATGGTGAGAACATCATAAAAATGGTTAAAAAATCTCAAACGGGCAATTAACTTTACTGCCCGCCTTGCCAATAAATTTCATTGAAAAAATAGGTCATCGGCACAATTCGTGTTGATTTTCACCATATGCCCATAAACCCGGACAGGCAAGATGCCTGTCATCCTCCTAATTTGACACTATTGGGCGGTCCGGCGAACTTTACCCCGACACATCCTGGTTGAAAAACACCTTGATGAATTTCATGCCCCTGGCGTCGTCGAAGCCACGCTCGATGACCGCATCGGGCTTGCCAGTCAGGGCCGGCTTGAGATGAATTTCCACGCCGGTATCGAGTTTGATGACAGCGCTGACTTTCTTTTTCGCCTTGTTGACATCCTTTTTGGAAATGTCGAACGAGTCGTCGAAGCGCTGGCCCTGATCTTTTTCGACTTGGGCGCGGTGGGCGGCAAACTTGGCGGCCGCCGCCGGGGTCTTGAGCACTTCTTCCTCAAACTCCTGCAAACTGAATTTCTCCTTGCCCTCAAAATACCCCAGCGCATCGCGGGCAGCGCTGCACGCCTCCCACGGCGGCGCATCGGCATCGCGCGGCAACTCTTTGGCTTGCTGCTCAACAAACGCCACCGCCATGTTGGCATATTTGTTCGTCAGGAACGGACTATCCGTGATGGGCACCACGCCTAGGAAATCCCTAACCCAAAACCGCGACTCGGTGCCGGAGCGGTCAAATGTTAGTATGTGATACCCCTTGTTCGGCTGGTGATTGAGGATGAGGCAGCCCTTGTCGAGCTTGTCGGGGTTGATGCCTTGCTCGGCGGACAGGCGCAGGTCGCCGTCGCGGGTGGAGATACTCAAAAATGGCACCATGCTTTCGGACTTGAGGATGCACAGGCCCTGGCAGAGTTCGCCATTGACATCGACGTCATGGATGAGGCAGATGCAGAGGTCGCCGGACTTGATGTTGGGGTGATTGGATTTGGCGTAGAGGCGTTTGGCTATGTCGCAGCCCTTTTCCAGCAAGCCGGCAGGCTCGGCAAAAATTGCCGTCGCGAGGACGTGCATCTCGTGTTGGTCCAGCGCGGCGTGATGACTGAAGCGGTGGCCGCCGAGGTTTTTGAAGGGTTTGAGGAAAAGGCTGCAGAGAGTTTCCTGATCGCCCTCGCTGATCGCACAGATTTCCCGGGACGTTTGCAGCGGCTCATCACGCTGCGGGTGACCCACCTTGGCCAGCACGAGCCCGGTAGTGGTGGCGGAACTGAAGCGAATCTTGAGTGACATGGCGACACCCAGCCTAGGCGCCATATGCCCGCAGCAAAGCCCAATCCGTGGCCCTCATGCAATTTAACCAGCCATCCCACCCGCTGCCCCCATCCGCGCCACCACCGCCGCCTTGAGCACGCCGACAAACGGCAGGTTGCGGTAGTGGCCCAAGTAGTCGAGTCCGTAGCCGACGACAAACTCGTCGCCGATTTCAAAGCCAACATATTCGACGCTCACTGCAGCGGCCCGCGGCTTATCCTTGGCCAGCAGCACGGCACTGCGCACTCTAACGGCCCCCTCTTGGCGCAGGCGCTCAATGACCGCATGCAGGGTGCGGCCGGTATCGAGAATATCATCCAACAAAAGCACCTGCCTGCCGCGCACCTCGGGAAACTGGCAATCAAGAAAATCAACCTTGCCGGAGCTGGCCGTGGCGCCGTGATAACTCGCGACGTTGAGACACTCGATGGCAATCGGCCGGCCCACCCGCCGCAACAAATCTGCCGCAAATACCAGTGCCCCCTTGAGCAAAATAATCACCACCAAGGGGCCCGGCGGAAAGTCCCGATCGATGGCTGCTGCCATTGCATCCAAGCGCCGCTGAATGACCGCCTCATCGATCAACACCCGTTCTATGTCATTGCGCATGCTTGGAGTTTGACAACTTCGGTGGCTCCAGCCAAGCGCCAATCCTCCACCTCCCCAGCATCACTCCGCTTTGCGAAACTTCAGCACCCGCTCCCCTTCCCGATACACATTGAGCCGATCCCGCGCCTGTATCTCCAAAAACGCCGGCTCCTCGCGCAACGCCCGATGCTCGATCTCATACGACTCCCGTTCGGCTAGCATGTCCTGCTCGCGCGCGTTGGCTTGCTCCAGCTGCCCTTCCAACTCCACCACCCGCCGCTTTTGCGGCACCGCCGTTGCCACCACCACAAAACCCACCGCCATGCACAACACCCAAAAAACCGCGTAGCCCGCCCGTTGGAACACCCGTGTCCGGACCTCCAAGCGTCTTACACTCTCAATTGCCAGCCTCTGTCGTGCCATCTGCGCTGCACCACCTAAATTACAAAACCCGTCGATTGTCAAGAAATTTACCGGGGTCAGTCCCGCTTTTCGAGCATGATGTGTGCGCGGGTCCCCAATGCTCGAAAAGCGGGACTGACCCCGTGGAGGTGGGCTTTAGCCGCGGCGGATTTCCGAGCCCTTGAAGCGGATATTGATGCGATGGACTTTTTTGACGCGGCAAGAGATTTTGCCGGAGGCCAGATCGATGTGCTCAGGGATTTCGATGAGATGGACATCGATGACGGCATGGTAACCGCGTTCGGAAAAGATATCGATCAACATACCCAGCGCGGCAGGTTCATTCAACAAACCCTCCTCGCTGTTGATGTTGGCATGACCGGAGATGGCATGCAGTTTGATGACGGGCATGAGGGTATTTTCAATGAAACTGACCACGCGCTGGAACAATTCCGGCGTATTGAGTTCATAGTCATCGAGGCGTTTAACGAGTTCCTGGCGAGCGTGAATGATGATATCACTGGCCACCGGCAGGGTGCGCAGGCGGTTGTAGGTGAGCGGGTCGAGCTCGAGTGAGCTTTGGTATTCGAGTTCTTTGAGGATGTTTTGCTCGACCTCGGCGATGGCCCCCTGGGCATTGATCAGATGATAGTGGAAAACGTCCTTGAGGGACAGCAGCGCATCCCACGTCTGCTCCTTGAACACCCGGTAGCGGTGACCCGCAAGGCGCTCATCAAAGTCGGTTGGCCGCGTTTCCAACAACTCACCATGAGCGGTGCGCAGCACCTCCTCGTTGTGCGCCTTGGCCTCGCGGCCGCGCTTGAGCTGGCGGTCGATGCTTTCGCGTTCATTGACAAAGAGCACAATGATCTGCACCACCGGCTGACGGAAACGACCGGCCAGTGGCGTGCCGTAGTGCTCGCGCCACAGGCGGGTCATTTTTTCATAAATCATCTTGAGGCACTCCACCTGCACCGTGGTGCGCGGAAAGCCATCGAGGATGACCCCGTCGCGGTGCTCGGGCTTGAGCAATTCGTGGAGCAGCGCGGAGAGCACCTCGCGGTCGCCGATCATGCCACCGACGTCCTTGACGGCTTTCATGGCGGGCGAGTTCAACAGGGAACTCATCACGATGGGGGAGCTGGTGAGGCCGCGGGTTTGGGAAATGAAGACCGTGTTGGTGCCCTTACCTGAACCAGGCGCGCCGCCTAGCAGAATAATCTCCTTGGGGAAACGCAGGTTTTCAGCGCCATATTGCTCCTCCAGATCGTCCCAGATCGGGTTAAAGATGATGCGGGCATCTTTGATTTCCAAATCCGCGATCGGGGCAAAATGGGCTTGAGGCTGGCTCATAGGAGGGGGCGGAAAAATTGGCGCATGGGACCCCCAGCGGCAAGCCGAAAGTCGCGCGTGCGAGCGGAGTGCCTCTTCCGGAGGGCCGGCTTGAGAGACTGTCCATGTTCGGAGCAAGGGCTGCTGCTTGGCGTCGATCCTCTTGCACGCCTCATGGTCAAGAGGACAAAATGTCCCCTCTCCTCAAGAGGACAAAATGTCCCCTCTCCTCAAGAGGACAAAATGCCCCCTCTCCTCAAGAGGACAAAATGTCCCCTCTCCTCAAGAGGACAAAATGTCCCCTCTCCT
>WBXE01000116.1 GCA_008932955.1 Verrucomicrobiota bacterium | reverse complement strand
CAGGCTTGAAACCGCCTCTGGACCGGTGCCTGCCATCGCGCTGGCTGGCAACTCCGTCCACATGATCCATACCAGCAAGCCATGGGCCATTGCGCGAGTCCATGGAGGGTCGATTTGCCGTGGCGATTTATTTCTATTGATTTTCATAAAGCAGTTTGTTGGCTCAGTCACGCCTATCATCCGGGCACCTGCGGTGAAATTAATGCAAATGAGTCTCAATAACAAGAACTTTTTTAAAAACACTTTAAGCGTGGATCAGATGGGGCGATTGCCTGCCGCGGTCAGTGGGTGCACGTGTGCTTGTCGGCCAAGCGTCTGCGCTGGGTCGAAGCGATCTGTCGCCACGAGGTGAGATCGACTGCTGGGAGCTGAGCTTTGTATGTTCCGCTCAGCGGTCGGCGGCATGGCGGCGATTGCCACCGAAGTTGCGGCGCTGGCCATTGCGCTGGCCGCCACCGGCGTTAGACGGGGGGCGCGGGGAGTTGCCGCCGCCGGACTTGCCGCGGGCGTGGCGCTCGGCGAGTGCTTCGATGTGCCAGGCGTGGTCATCCCAACGGGGAATGGGCATGCGGATGATCTTTTCAATATCGCGCAAGTACTCTAGTTCGTCTTCCGAACAGAAGGACACCGCACGGCCCTCGGCACCGGCACGCGCGGTGCGGCCGATCCGGTGCACGTAGGCTTCCGGTTCGTTAGGTAAATCGAAGTTGACCACCAAGCCCACGTCCTTGACGTCCACGCCGCGAGCGGCCACATCGGTGGCCACGAGTACGGGCGTTAGGCCGCGCTTGAAGCGGTCGAGGGCTTTCTCGCGTGCTGCCTGTGACTTATTGCCGTGGATGGCGTCGGCGGGAAAGCCGGCGGCGCACAGGCTTTTGGCTAGTTTGTTGGCTCCGTGCTTGGTGCGGCTGAACACGATGGTGAGCTTTTGTTGAGTGGCCTCGGCCTGGCTGCGCAGCAATTGGTCGAGCAGCGGTCGTTTGTCCTCACGGGTCACGAAGCACACCTGTTGGTCGATTTTTTCGGCGGTAGTGGTTTCCGGTGTGATGCTAATATGAGCGGGCTCGCGCAGGATGGTGCGGGCGAGTTCCACAATGTTAGGGGCGAGGGTGGCGGAGAAAAATAGCGACTGGCGTTTGGCTGGCAGCATCGCAACAATGCGTTTTACATCGCGCAAAAATCCCATATCTAACATCCGGTCCACTTCGTCGAGAACGAAAAACTCGACTTGGCCGAGGTCGATGTGGCGTTGGTCGATGAGATCCAACAATCGCCCCGGGGTGGCCACCAGCACATCGACGCCGCCGCGCATGGCGTTGACCTGAGGCACTTGGCCGACGCCGCCGTACACGAGGGTTTGGCGGAAATTGACGTGTTTGCCATAAGTGGTGAAGCTTTTGCCGACTTGGCCGGCGAGTTCGCGGGTGGGAGCGAGCACCAGGGTGCGGCAGGAGCGCGGGCGGACCTGGCGGGGTTGCTGATGGAGAGCGTTGAGGATCGGCAGGGCGAAGCTGGCGGTTTTGCCGGTGCCGGTCTGGGCGCAGCCTAGCAAATCTCGGCCTTGCAGCAGCAGAGGGATGGCCTGGGCCTGGATGGGCGTGGGCACTGAGTATTGGAGTTCGCGCAAGACGAGGTGGAGGGGCGCAGCCAAAGGCAACGCCTCGAATGGGGTCGGGGTCATGGTGGTCTAATTTGCCAGCTCTAGCCGTGGATCGGCGACTGGCGTGGTGATGAGCGATAGCAGAAACCTCAAACAATCTCTCTCATCAATGAAGACCGGACAAGGGCCTGGCCTTTCAAACGGCCGGGCGGTGACAGCATTGTTGCTGCGCAGCGCTGCTATAAGCGCAGCCACGGGCTTGACAAGTAAAATCATCAACTATTCTTCGCGAATTTTATTTTTTGTCGTTGGAAGCTGGTGGCTGTCTGATAAGCACTGGTGGTAGCTTGCTTTCCACCATGTCCTATCCGACCCGTTTCCAACAAAAATCCCTGTGGAACGCCGCCACCGGCTTGTCGATCCTCATTCTCGGAGCCTTGCTGGTGCTGCTCACTTGGCTGGTGGGTGCGATTTTCGGCTTTCTGCAACCGGTGCTCATCCCGCTGATCGTGGCAGGAATTATCGCCTATCTGTTGGATCCGGTGGTGTGCTTTTTGGAAAAGCGCGGGCTAGGTCGCCTGTGGTCGGTGGTGACGGTGTTTGTGGTGATGCTCATTGGTATCGCGATGCTCACGGCGGCGGTGTCGGCGGGCATTCAGCGCAGTCGTATGGCCCTCAAGGAAAGCGCCGCGCTGCCGGTTACCACCGCGGCGGCGGCCGAGACTAACGACTCGCGGCAACTCGCCCCGGCCTTGGCGCGCGCGCTCCACGATTTGCACAAGCGCTATCCAAGCGGGCTGCTGGGTTGGGCTCTGACTGAAACGACGGATGGCGGGCTGCCGCTCAGTGATAGCGAGGGAGCCGAGGCGGAGGCGGGTTCGCTGGAATTTTTCTGGCGCACCAATGGCGGACGTTTGCTCAACCCATACCAAGGAGTCATCACTCAGACCGCGTGGGCGTGGGTCACGGCAGGTTCGTCGAAGGTGCTTGGCATGTTAGGTCTGGTTATAGGCATGATTATGGTTCCGGTCTATCTATTTTTCTTCCTCAAGGATTCCGCCTCGATCCGCGATCACTGGCATGATTACGTGCCGCTGCAAGCCTCGCGTTTTAAAACCGAGTTGGTCGATACGTTGCAGGAAATCAACGGCTACCTCATTGCGTTCTTCCGCGGTCAGGTATTGGTGGCGCTCATCGATGGCATTCTGGTGGGCATCGGCCTGGAAATCTACGACCTGCCATATGGCTTTCTCATCGGTATTTTCATGGCCATCCTTGGCGTCATCCCTTACGTCGGCAGTATCCTGTGCATGGTGCCCGCCTGCATCATCGGCTACCTGCACGCGCAGGGGTTGGCACCCTTCGGCTTGAGCCCGTGGGCCTACGTCGGCGGAGTGTTGGCGATTTTCATCGGCGTCCAACAAATCAACTCGCTCGTCACCGCGCCAAAAATTGTCGGTGATTCGGTTGGGTTGCACCCGTTGACGGTGATTTTTTCGATGTTATTTTGGTCGCTGGTATTGGGTGGCTTTGTTGGAACGCTGCTGGCGGTGCCGTTTACCGCGGCTGTGAAAGTATTATTCCGGCGCTTCATTTGGGAGCGCCAGTTGCGAGACGGTGCGCTGGAGCAATTGGTGTAAGCCGCCGCCACGCACGGTTTAAGGGCAATTCGGTTCGGTTAAGGCCGAATTCCGAAGTTGGATCCTAGCAGTCGGATAGGTTAACCACAGATTTCACAGATTGAAATAGGTCCTATTTTACAACTTCTCCGCAGTTTGCAAATGGTGAAACATTCCAAACTGGAAAATCCGTGTAATCTGTGGTTGAAAATTCCTAACCGAAAGGCGCGCGGGTTCACTCGCGGTGGCGCTCGCGGATGGCGTTCTCTGCGGTTTCTATCCGCACCAGCAGTTCCGGATCTGCGCCGGCGCGAGCGGTCTCCAGCACGGACAAGCTGGCGCTGCCACCCACCTTGCCGAGCATGTGTGCGGCGGAATAGCGCAAGCCACCGCTCAGGTCCTTAAACTGGCTGATGAGAGTGGCCTCAATCGGCTGGCCCAGTTCGATGTAGTACGGTTCCCAGGTGCCGGAATCCGCCCGCCACAAGCTGTTAAGGATAGGGATGATGGAGATGCGTTTGGCTTTGACTAGCAAGGCGATCATTTCCCGGGGCACGGTTTTCTTGGCGGCCACGAGTTTGCGCAGCGCCACCTCTGCGGCCTCCGCGGCTGAGTGGCTTTCGTCAGACCAGCGCATCAGCGCCCGACACAAATCCTCCTTAAATTCCACGCCATCTTCCCTGAGCAAGGCGATGAGGCGACGGCTGATGTCATTGCGGTAGAGCTTGGGCGGGGCGTCCGCCAGGCGTTTGACGGCGGCTTGCACGCGCTCCAAGTCAATGCATTCAAGTTCCCGCTTGTTGAGTTCGTAAAATGCCGGATCCTCTTTGTCGGCGAGTTTGTCTATCGGGCCGGCGAGAAAATTGCTGTTGTTTACCCGGAGTTCAATCACATCAAGGTCCCGGTAAATTTGGCTCAGTTCGCCTAACGGAGCGGCCAGATCGGCAAGTTTTTCTATCGGCATGCTCACCCCAGTCACCACCATCAAATAGTCATGGTGTCCGCGTGGATAGGGGTGGGACGATGGTTCCGCAGCGGTTGCCCGCAATAGGTAATCGCGCACCAGCAGTTTGTTGCTTTCGTCAAGTCCGCGCAGCCACAAGCCATAGGCATGTCTGCCGCTGCCTTCCTTGGCCAGTCTGGCATTCTGGCTGATGAGTGGATCGGTGCCGATAAGTTGGCGCAGTTGGGAGAGGCGGTCAGTTTTCGCGCCTGTAGCCCGCCCGTGGAGAGCCGGCTCATCGTTTACCAGCGTCTTACGAGTCGGGGCATCGGCAGCACCTTCGGTGAACACCAGCGGCAGCGGCAGCAGCGTGCCACAGCACAGCAGAGAAAATAGCAGTGCCGTTTTACGCGAGTGGGGGTTGGCATAAAATAGCAAAAGCGTGGCAATCACCGAGGCGAATCCAGCCATCAGCATGCGATTGGTGGTGGACATTCCATCGAGCATTCCGCCATGGCTCGCCCCGAAAAATAGCAATAGAGCGATGAGCAGCACTCCGCTCACTGCCGCCGCCCCGGCGATCATCCGTTGCGGAGCCACCGGCTCAAAGCTCGATGCGTCCGCATGATCTGTATAGCTGATGGTTTGGAGCCCTTCGGGCACTGCGGCAACAATGGGCACCCGCTGATAACAGTTGAGCGAAAACTGTGGGTGCTCGCCTGGATAAAATTTGCGCGAGCGCAAAATTACCTCGTCGCTGATGCGAAACCTTTGTTCGCAAGCCCCGCATTCCACCGTGCGTTCGCGTAGCACCGAGTCCACCTTGAAGCGCTGGCCGCAATGCGGACAGCGAATCAAAAGTTGCGGGGTTTCGTCGGGTGATGATGCCATGCCCAGGGCACTATGCATCCTGATTCGGCCAACGCAACGCCATATATCGCTGCCCTGCCGTGATTCGGCGGTTTTCAGCAAGTCCTAAGCCCCTTGATGCTCAACCGACTCACGCCGGCACCTGGGCAGTGGTCCAGCGCGCCTGTCCACGCCAGCGGGAAATTTTTCGTGGCCTGTGATTCGGCTCTTTACAAGCCGGTCGGAGTTGCTATTTTTTCGCCCCCAAGCAAGGAGAGGTGGTCGAGTGGTCTATGGCACCCGATTCGAAATCGGACGTGGCAGTGATGTCACCGTGGGTTCAAATCCCACCCTCTCCGCCAGGCATCGTTTGGAGCGCAGCAACAAATGATGCCTGCCACGGCGTAGCGCGCGGCAAGGCGCACGAAGCCGGGTCTAACTAACCCAACATTGCTCTCAAAACTACGGCCTGGCAAGCCCGCCCGCCATAGCTAGCGGCACAAGCCTCCCGGTTTGGGCTGGAGGTAGTGACTGCCGCACAGCGAGTGGCGGAGTGGTCAGATTTTTTTGGCGCGCAGGACGAGCAGGGGGATATTGGTGTGGTGACGCACCTGAGTGATGGTGCTGCCGTGAAACAGGTCACCGAACAAGCGGTGGCCATGACTGGTCACGGCGATCAAATCACATTGCTCCGCGGCCGCGGTTTTCAATATCTCGGTCGGTGGATTGCCAAGCGCCAGGTGGGTGGTGACGACGAGATTTTTGGCCCGCAGGGCGGCGGCGGTTTTTTCCAGATAGGCGCGGTCGTCTTTCATCTCCTCGGACTCGGCCAACTCGAACTTGCTATAGTTGCGAGCGGCCCAGCCATCGGCAACATGCAAGAGCAGGAGGGTGGAGCGGAAGTGTTGAGCCAGCTCGGCGATATGCGGCAGGATGGTCTCATCCGCCGGGCCATTTTCGAGAGCGACGAGGATTTTCTGATACATGGGATGAGTGGCGGGGGTGACGGTTGGCGTTATTTTCCGACGATGATTCGCCAAGCATCGGTGAGGGCTTCAGGCAGGCTGTAAATATCCATCACGGTGATGACAATGGCACTGGACCAGCCCAGGATCAACAGAATCCACCCGTTGCGCCACTGGCCCATGATTTTTCGCGAGGAGGTGAAATGCAGTAGCGGAAACATGGTAAACGGCAAGATGAGGCAGAGGATTACCTGGCTCAAATTCACCAGATCGGTGACGCTGCGGCTGCCACGGATGGTGATGATGACAATGGCAGGCACCACGGCTAACAGGCGCGAGAGGAGCCGCCGCAACCACGGCCGGATGCGCCAGTTCATGAACCCTTCCATCACCACTTGCCCGGCCAGCGTGCCGGTGATAGTGCTGCTCTGGCCGCTGGCCAGCAACGCCACCGCGAACAAGGTGCTCGCCGCCGCCGTGCCAAGTAAGGGGGCGAGGGTCAGATGGGCGATGCGAATCCAGTCGCTGTCTTGAGCAAATGCGACGACCTGCCCGCCAGCGACGACTACGCTTTCCTTGCCGTAGAAAACCATTGCGGCCAGCACCAGGATGCCTGCGTTGATGAAGAACGCAACGGTCAGGGCGACGATGGCGTCGACGGTATTGAACTTGATGGCCGTGCGCAGCGAGTTTGCATCGCGGCCGAACTTGCGCGACTGGACCAGCGCCGAATGCAGGTAAAGGTTGTGGGGCATGACCGTCGCGCCGATGATGCCAATGGCTACCACCATCATCCCGGTCTGGCGCAAATTCGGCCGGACCAGCGCCCCGGCCATTTCTGCAAACCCCGGCTGAGTCTGTGGTAACACGAAAATCTCGATGCCATAGCACACCCCGATGGTCAGCACGAAGACACCGATGAGGGCTTCGATCATGCGCATGCCCATGCCCTGCAAGGCCAGCAGCAGCAGCACGTCAAACGCGGTGATGACAATCGCCCAGGTGATGGGGATGTGGAAGAGCAGGTTCAAAGCCACCGCGCTGCCCAGTGCTTCTGCCAAGTCGGTGGCGACCACCGCGAATTCCATGGTGATCCAGTTAGGCCAGCGCATCCAGCGCGGGTAGAAATCGCGGCTGCATTGCGCCAGATCCTTGCCGGTGGCCACCCCGAGCCTAGCGGCCAGGATTTGGAGAATGACGGCCATGAAGCTGGCCAGCGCCACGACCCACAGCAGGTCATATTTAAACTGTGCGCCAGCAGCAAGGTCGGTGCCCCAGTTGCCGGGGTCCATGTAGCCCACGCTGATGAGAATGGCCGGTCCTGAAAACGCCCGCCATTGCCGCCAGAACCCCGCCTTGGCATGTGGCACGCTCACGGTTTGATAGGATTCCGGCAGGCTGTGGTCTTCGCCGCGCGAATCCTGCGATGGCGTGCTGGCGGCTGGCGTCTTCATCTAAAGTCTGTTTCGGGTAATGGTGCTCGTGACAGTCGGTG
>WBXE01000115.1 GCA_008932955.1 Verrucomicrobiota bacterium | reverse complement strand
TACTACCTCGACCTCTATCAGCGCGAAGGCCGGCTGCAAACTGCGGCGCTGCGGTTTTTCAATGTGTTTGGTCCGCGTCAGGACCCCAAGGGGGCCTATGCCGCCGCGGTGCCCATTTTCATCCAACAGGCACTGCGCCATGAGGACATCACGGTCTTCGGCGATGGCGAACAGACGCGCGATTTCATCTACGTCAAGGACATCGTCGGGGCTCTCACCTTTGCCGCCAGTCACCCCGCTGTCAGCGGTGTCTTTAATGCCGGCTACGGCAGCCAACTGACCATCAACCGACTCGCCCAGCAATTGATAGACGCAGCGGGTTCCTCCTCGCGCATCCTCCACGGCCCCACCCGCACCGGTGACGTTAAGCACTCGCGTGCCAGTGCCGCCAAGCTCCGCGCCGCCGGCTGGGCACCCCAACATGCCCTTGAAGACGCCCTTGCCGCCACGCTCGAGTTCTTCAAGCGGAACTTCAAATCTGGGTCCTAAGAGTTGGATTGGGCTTATTGCCCCGTGTCAATATACCAGCCAGTCCATGCCTGAGCGATGGCTCAGGCCCGCTGCTCAACAGCAACGTAATTGCGCAGCGTGTGGCCAGTGTAGATTTGGCGCGGACGGGCGATGCGACCGTCGGGATCTTCCATGACTTCTTTGAAGTTGGCGACCCAGCCGGGCATGCGGCCGATTGCAAACATCACCGTGAACATGTCCAGCGGGATACCGATGGCGCGCATAATGATGCCGCTGTAGAAGTCCACGTTCGGATAGAGTTTGCGCGCGATGAAATAATCGTCGTTGAGGGCGATTTCCTCGAGCTTCTTGGCGATGTCGAGCAAGGGGTCGGACTTGTGCAAATTGGCGAGCACCTTGTCGCATTGCTCCTTGATGATGACTGCGCGAGGATCGAAGTTTTTGTACACGCGGTGGCCGAAGCCCATCAGACGGCGATTTCCAACCTTGTTTTTGACTTCGTTGAGAAACCTGGTGCCATCGTCACCTTCGGCGTGGATTTCCTCAAGCATTTCCAGCACCGCCTGATTGGCACCGCCATGGAGCGGACCCCACAGCGCACAAACGCCGGCGGAGGCCGAGGCGAACAGATTGGCGCGACTCGAGGCGACCATGCGCACCGTGGCAGTGGAGCAATTCTGCTCGTGGTCGGCATGCAACAGAAAGATCAGATCCAGGGCGCGAACAATTTCCGGCTGAATGACCCAATCCTCGTTGGGCGAGGAGAACATCATGTGCAGAAAGTTGGCCGTGTACTTGAGGTTGGATTTCGGATAGATGGTGGGCAGTCCATGCGCCTTGCGGTAAGAGAAGGCGGCAATAGTTCGCACCTGAGAAATGAGCCGGGCTGCATGCCGCGGAAATCCTGTCTGGCGCTCTGTGCCATTGAGCAGGTTGGGAAAATATGACGAGGCCGCGTTGATCATAGCCGACAGGATGCCCATCGGATGGGCCGAGGTCGGGAAGCCTTCAAACAAAAAACGCATGCCCTCGTGGAGCATCTGGTTGTCGGTGAGTTCGCAAGAGAATTCCGCCAATTGCGCCGAGGTAGGCAGTTCGCCGTAGATGAGCAGATAAGAGGTTTCGATAAAATTGCTCTTAGCGGCGAGTTCGGCGATGTCGTAGCCGCGGTATTGGAGGATGCCTTTTTCGCCGTCGATGAAGGTGATGGCACTCTTGCAGGCACCGGTATTGCCGTAGGCGGGGTCCAAGGTGATGCAGCCGGTCTCGTTGCGTAAGGCGGCGACATCGAGACCGACTTCTCCCTCCGATCCGACAATCATGGGGAGTTTCAAATGCTTGTTATCAATGATGAGTTCCGCGGTTCCGTTCATAGGCGCGCAAATTATGCACAGAAACCCGGGGCGGGCTAGAGCGAATCTCGGTTCTTTGCAAATTTACTCAATATCACGGCGTATCTTGCCCCGCAAGGCCACCAAACCCCCATAGCTAAGGGAAATCAGCGAACCCACCCGCCATCCGCCCGCTGTTTGGTATTGTATGTGACGGCTTAGTCAGAAAATATGCGTTGTTTTTGTGAGGTGCTTCAGCGCCTCCGGTTTTTCTAGCGAGTCATCCCCACACAAACCATGCAAGCTGTCACATTCAATAACACCGTCTTGCGTGACGGCCACCAATCCCTTGCCGCCACCCGCATGAGCACCGCCCAAATGCTGCCGGCCGCTCCCATCCTCGATAACATGGGCTTCAGCGGCCTGGAAACCTGGGGCGGCGCGACCATCGATGCCTGCCTGCGCTACCTCGGCGAAAACCCCTTCGAGCGCCTGCGCAAGCTCAAGCAAGCGGCACCACACACCCCGCAAATCATGCTGTTGCGCGGCCAGAATATCGTGCAATACACCAGTTTCCCCGACGATGTGGTGGAGGCATTCGTGCGTGCCAACGCCGCCGCGGGCCAGGATGTGTTCCGCATTTTCGATGCCCTCAACGACGTGCGCAACCTCACCACCGCCGTCAAAACCGTGCTGGACTGCGGCAAGCACGCCCGCGGCGAGATTTGCTACACCATCAGCCCGGTCCACACCATCGAGGCGTTTGTGCAACTAGGTGTGAATCTGCAGAAGTTGGGCTGTCAATCTATCGGCATCAAGGATATGTCGGGCATCATCGCCCCGCGGGTCGCTTTTGATCTGGTCAAAGAGTTGAAACGCCGCGTCGGTTTGCCTGTCACGCTGCACACCCACGACACCGCCGGCCTCGGCGCCGCCTCCTATCTGGCCGCCATCGATGCCGGGGTGGATACCGTGGAAACGTCTATCGCGCCGTTTGCCAATGGCACTGGCCAGCCCGACACCGTGCGCATGCTCGCCATACTCAAGGGGCATCCGCGCTGCCCAGAGTTTGATGCGGCCAAGCTGCAGGAATTGCGCGTGTATTTCGAGGACGTTTACAAACAACTCGGGAAATTTACCAGCCCCGCTAACGAGCGCGTGGACTCCGACATTCTCATCTACCAAGTGCCCGGCGGCATGCTCTCTAACTTCCGCAACCAACTCGCCGAACAGGGCATGTCTGACAAGTTTGACGAAGTGGTTAGGGAAATCCCCGTGGTGCGCGAGGCGCTCGGGTGGATTCCCTTAGTCACTCCAACCTCGCAAATTGTCGGCACCCAGGCGATGATGAACGTCAAGTTCGGTCGCTGGAAAATGATCTGCCAACCCGCCCAGGACATCGCACTGGGCAAGTACGGCAAAGCCCCAGGCCCAATCAATTCCGAGGTGCTCGCCCAAGTCGAAAAAACCAGCGGCCAGAAAATCATCACCGAGCGGCCGGCCAATCTGTTGGCTCCAGCCATGGACGGCTTGCGCCAGCAATGCGCCGCCAAGGGCCTGCCCTCCGACGACGAAACCGTGGTGCTCTTTGCGATGTTCCCGCAACAGGTCGAGGAGCTCATCAAGGGCACCGCCGCTCCTGCTGCTGCTTCCGCTGCAGCTCCTGCCGTCCCGGCCAAATCTAACCAACCTGCCATCACCGGTGCCGGCAAGCACCTCGTCATCAATGTCAATGGCGGCCGTTACGATGTGATGGTCGAAAAACTCGACTGAGAAACAAACTCATGAGCTCAGCAATCTCAGGGAGTGGCGGGTTTAAGCACAAACTTATGCAGCAGCGGCTTGCGGAGGACGTCGATCTTGGTTTCGAGTTGTGCTATGCGCGCGTCGAGTCGCGCCAATTCCTTATCGCGGGCAGCTTCAAAGGCTGGCGATTTGGCCCACTCCGGCGGCCCATACAATTGCACCTCGCGCCAACGCTGGTAGAAGGCATTGTTTTTTTCGACCACCGAGACCCATAACTGGCGAGCTTGCTCGGTGATGGGCCCGGCGCTGAGCGTCAGGTTGCAGCCTTGTGCCAATTCCTGCGCGGTGAATACGGCCGCAGGTTTGTCATCGATGAGAAGTTGATACTTCGGGGCCGTTAGTTTGGTGACTTTCAACTCGTAACGGCTCAAGTCCGCCAGCAGCGGGATGAATTGGGTCACCGCCTCGGCCTGCGGATTAACCGGCATCGGCAGCACCGCATCCTCGCGGGTAAAGGTGAGCACTCCGGCGTCCATTTTCGCGTCGGCAATCCTGCAAGCGGTGGCGGCAACCAGCTTGCCGGTGGCGGTCAATTCGGCGCTGGAGACGGCAGCGGGGGCGCCGAGCGACTTCAGGATTGCCCAAGCCATGATGGTGTGACCGACTGGGCCGGGATGCACGGCATCGCCGCCGCCAATGAGGGCTGCGGGATCGGCTTGCCTGGCCTTGAGCATCACGGCCATGTAGGGGTCGAACTGATCGGCGAAGAGGATTTTTTCCTTGTCGGCGATCTCGCGCAGACCGTCTGACATTTTGCGCAGCGACTCGTTGCGCACATCCTTGTGCGGATCCGGGCGCTTGTCCTCGATGGGTTGCGGGGTCACCAAGGCAACCCGCGAGCCGTTGGCCTTGAGCAGGGCCACCAACTGCGTCTGCTTGTCGATATAGTTTTTGTAAATGCCTTCATCGTGCGCCCGGTAGCCATGGTCGTTCATGCCGAAGTCGATGGTAGCAAACGTGGGCTTGAGCGGCAGCATGTCACGAGAAGCTCGGCCCAATCCACCCTGCGCGGTGTCACCGCCCCAGCCGATATTGCGGAAGGCCAGTTTCCACTGTGGGAAACGTGCCAGTGTGTAGGCTTCGATGACGGTCGTGTAGAGACGTTGTTCGGTGATGCTATCGCCGAGGAACACGACCCGCTCACCATCGTGAATGGCGAACTCTGCAGCCGCAGAGGGTCGGACAAGGGTGCTGAGGACTATGGCGTAGGTAAGAAGGGCGAGCGGTTTCATGACGGGGGGCAATCAGATTGCGAGGCGTCATACGCGCGGCAGCTGAACGATTCTTACGTCTTTCGCTGGCGAGCGGAAAAAACACCCGCGTCTGAAGCCGCAGTGGAGCGGCCCTCGCCAGCAAGCCGTGTGGTTTGGATTGACGGGCTCCAATGTGTCGACTCGGCTCGCTTTGGAATCGCCTCCACGCGCGCAGACGAGGCTTGCGCAAGTACCAGAACCAGGTAGCATCCCCCAAAGCGCCAGTCCAACACCATGAGCCAACCGTCCCCTAAAATTGTGATTTACGTCAAAACCTTCTGCGGTTGGAGCGAGGGCGTGCGTGGCGTCATGCGCAAGTACTCTCTCGCCTACGAAGAAAAGGATGTCGTCAAAAACCCCGCCTTCCGTTGGGAAATGGAACAACGCAGCGGCCAAGCGCTCTGCCCTTGCGTCGAAGTCGATGGCCACATGCTCGTCGACGTCAGCGGCGAGGAAGTGGAAAAGTGGTTGGTCCAAAACGAATATGTGCGCAAAGACGGGCAGCCTGCCCTCGAACCCCGCCACACCTTGCGCGCCGACCCCCCGGCCAAAAAAACCGCTCCGAGCAAACCCAGCCTCCCCGCTAAGGCCAGCAAGAGCCGGTTTTTCGATTGAACGGGGGATGTTTTCACAGACAAAGCGGCAGCGTGGCGGCATTATGCAAGCGGATGGCTACAAACCCTGCGAGCACTTGGAAAACTTGGCTGGCCGAAAACGGCCCGCGCTTGTTGGTGTTTGCGCGTGGTTGGGGCCATTGCCAGCACGATGCCGAGGACTTATTGCAGGAAGCCATCCTGCGTCTCTGGCACTACCAGCAGGATAAAGGCGGGGGCCCTCCCGATCTGCCGCTGGTATTTTCCACCATCCGTTTCTGTGGCCTGAACCTGCACCGCAGCGAAACCCGTCGCAAAAAACGCGAGGAAGCCATCGTTTATCTCAATGACTTCCAGGACGTCTGGCTCGATCCGCTGCTTGAGGAGGACGAGGAGGCACTGTTGTTGCGCGATTCCGTCGAACGTCTCAGCCCCAAACTGCGCGAAGTGGTGGTCATGAAGACCTGGGGCGCTCTCACGTTCCTGCAAATCTCCCAAACCCTCGCCATCTCCCCCAACACCGCCGCTTCCCGCTACCGCTACGCCCTCGAACAACTCGCGCACGAACTGCGCCAACTCAAGGAGGCCCGCCATGCCAGCGCCTAACCCCATCGAAACCGCCCTCGCCCGACTCATGCCGCCGGCTCTCAGCCAGGCCGGCCAGCGCTCCATCGAGGCCATGCTTGACGAGTTGGCCGCCGCCGTGTCACTGCCCGCGACGCCAGTCACGCGCCAACCGTTGTGGGCTCGCCGGTTCAGGCTACCGCTTGGAATCGCTGCCGCGCTCGCCGTTTTATTGGCGCTGGTTCCCCGCATTCCCACGGGTGCTTTGCCCATGGCGATGGCCCGTCCAGCCTCGGCGAAGGCCTCCGCACTGGTCTTGATCAGCGAGTCCGACCGCGTCGAAACCATGTCCGACGAGGGCTGGGTGGCCGACCCCGATGGCGGCGCCATGCAAGCCATGCGCGTCCGCGTGGTGGAGGCCAACACCCTGCGCGATGAGGAAACCGGTATCGTAGTGCAGGTGAGCGACCCTCGTGAGGAGATGATTTTGACGCCTGTCACCGTATTCTGAGATGCCACTTCGCCATTCATTGCTGCTTTTCGCCACGCTGTTTGTCACTTGCGTTGGCCAGGATGCTGACCGCCAGTCGCCGCCGCCAACGCCCGTCGCAAGCAGCGGTTCGGCATGGCTGGGTCTGAGCTTCAGCGCCCGCAAGCCAGATGCAAGCAGTGGGGCGCGGATCCCCTCGCTCCCTCCCGGCATTGGGTTCGTGGTTCAAGCCGTCAGCCCGGGCGGGCCCGCAGACCTCTCTCAAGTCCATCCCAAGGATGTATTGTGGAAATTCGCGGATCAATGGCTCGTCAACCAAGGCCAGCTCGCCACCTTGCTCAACCTCAAACGCCCAGGCGATGAAATCACTCTGGCCATTTTCCGGGATGGCAAACCCGCCGAAATCAAAGTCACGCTGGGCGAAGCCCCGCCCAATAGCCGCGACGTTTCCCGTAACGTGGTCGAGGCCGCCATGCTCTCCGACGATGGCCACCCGACGCGAATCATCACGCCGGAGAACCGGACCGCCACCTTTTCCGATAGCGACGGCAAGGCGCTGGTCCGTCGCGATGGCGACGGCTATCAGGTCGTCATCCGTGGCCCCGATAAACAAGTCATCTTTGACGGCAGACTAGCCGCGGATGGCAATTCCGACGACATCCCCGCCGATTGGCGCCGCCGTATCTACGTGCTGCGCCGCAGCCTCGATCATGCCTTGGATAGCCGCATCGAGCCTGTGAGCGCCCCTCGCCCGCGGGTCGTACCGCCTCCAACACCCTCGCCCGGCCTCACGCTACCGCCCGCTGAGCCTCCCAAACTCTGAGTTTGCGGGCCTCGTGGATTTTTTTACTGGGTTTGCCTTGCGTTTTGTTCGTCGGCTTCCCATCTTCCGCCGCATGCATCCTGACGTGGCGAAGCTGGTTGAAGCCGGCCGCATTCCCAAATCTGTTGGCGAGCGCCTTTCTCAATTGGCTCCCG
>WBXE01000114.1 GCA_008932955.1 Verrucomicrobiota bacterium | reverse complement strand
CCCTGCAGGCCGGTGGACAGCGGAAAGGTCACCTGGTCCTCCACCTCCTGCGGGCTGCGGCCCATCCACTCGGCATAGACGAGGACTTGGTTTTCAGTTAGGTCGGGGATGGCGTCCACCGGGGTGAGGCGCAGGGCGCGGATACCCAGCGCGATGAGCATGAGCACGCCGCAAATGACGAGGAAGCGGTTCTTGAGGCTCCAGTGGATGATGGATTCGATCATGGGAGGGGGATGAGGGGATTAACGAGTAACGGTGGCGCTAAGGAGCCACCACATTCTTGTGGTGGTAGCGGAGGGACGGCCCATGCATGAGTGCCGAAGGCTCGGCTCATGGCCGGTACTTCCACACGACGACAGTAACGTCGTCGCTCCATAACAGGCCGCATCGGAGTTAAGGGGGTCGGCAGGCTCATAGCGTTATAGCTATTTGGGTGGCGGAGCTGCGGTTGCTGCGGCGTTGATTTTGGCGAGGTACTTGGCGGGTTCCTTGTCGAATTTTTTGAGGCAATCCTTGCAGCAGAGTTTCACCTCCTGGCCCTCATAAACGAAGACATAGGGCTCGCCCATCTCACCGAGTTTTTCGCCGGAAACCAGGCAGGTTTTGATCGACTCTGGAAATGGTTTGGCCTTGGCGGCAGGTTCCGCAGCGGCCGGTGGCATGAACGCGCGGTTCATTTCGGCTTGGCCATCGATGAGCAGGTTGCCGTTGGTGACCACCCGCTCGGCAGGCTTTATGCCGGTTAGAATCTCTTGATAGGTATCGCCGCGGCGGCCGGTCTGCACCACCCGGCGCTCGTAGCCGCCGCTGCCATGGTCGATGTAAACAAGCGCCTCCGGGCCGGTTTGGAGTACTGCGGAGCGCGGCACGGTTAGGACGGAGGGTGCAACGAGTTCCACCTGGCCATCGGCGAAGAGACGGTTGAGGAGTTCGCGCTTGCCGTTGACGGGCGGATTGGGCAGTTCGACGCGGATGTTGGCGGAGCGGGTGGCCTCGTCGAGATTGGGATCGATGAAGGAGATTTTGGCGGTGAATGTTTTGTTAGGAAGGGCCTGGGTGGTGATTCTAACATTCTGGCCGGTGCCGAGCCATGGCAGGCCCTGCTCGTAGGCGCGGAACACGAACCACATGGTGGAAAAATCGGCGATTTCAAACATTCGCTCGCCGGTTGTCACGTATTGGCCGGCGGCCACCGCCTGCGCGACGACGGTGCCGCTGATGGGGGAGAGAATCTGCGAGGTGAGGTCATCGGCGGGCTTGTGGTCGAGGGCGTCGATTTGCGCGGGAGCGAGCCCCATCTGGCGCAGGCGCAACGCGGTATTGGCGCGCAAGTTGCCACTAAGTTGGCGGTATTCGCGTTCCGCCTGCAGCAGGCCGGGGCTATAGAAATCCGCCAGCGGCTGGCCGGCGGCGACCTCGGCACCGACGTGGTTGATAGATAACTTGTCGATGCGCCCGTCCACATAAGCGGCGAGCACGCGGTGGCGGGTGGTGTCTTCGGTGATCACGCCGGCCACCCGCAACGTGCGTTGCAGTGGTCGGATGGCGGCCGCGGAGGATTGCACATGCAGCACCTGGATTTGGTTTTGGGTGAGCACCACCAGGTTATCGGCGGTGGTGGTTCCGGTGCTCTGGTCGTCCTCATAAATCGCGGTGAGTTCCATGCCGCAGATGGTGCAGCGGCCGGGCTTGTCGCTGGTAACCTGCGGATGCATGGCGCATTGATAGCGCAGCAGTTTGTGCGCGGTGGTGGTGGTGGTGGCAATTGCCGGGGCGTGGCGCGAGGCGAACCACGCGGCGGACGCGGTGATAATAGCCGTTAGGATGATGGCAGGGAAGGTTTTCATGGTGTTAGTGGTTAGGGACGAGGGCGTAGAGTTGTTCGAGGGCGGCGAGCTGCATGGCGATGAAGCGGCGTTGTTCGAGGCGGATGGCAAACAGGGCGCGGCTGGCGTCGAGTAAATCGGTGAGCGGGGCTTTCGAGCTGAGCCAGGCGGCCTCGATGGACGTGGTGGTTTGCTGGGCCTTGTCATGGATTTCACCGGCATAGGCGCGGGCCTGGGCGGCGGCGTTGGCGGCCTCGGTGGTGCTAGTCAAAACGTCGCTGGCGAGTTCGCGGCGGAGGGTTTCGATGTCACTGCCGGCGGCGAGTTGGCGAGAACGGGCGGCGGCGATGTTAGCTTGATAGGAGCGTTCGTTGAACCACGGCAGATTCATTTTCAACCCCACCGTGGTGCTGCGGTAGTCGCCGCCGGAGTACAGGTTGGCGTCGATGCCCAGGGCCAGGCCTGGCAGTCGCTCGCGTTCGGCGATGCGGGTATCATGGTTGGCTGCGTCGGCCATTTCGTTCAAGGCACGGACTTTCGGGTTGAGGCGGACGAGGCGGGCGATTTCGGCTTGGGCGAGAGGTACCGGCAGCGGGTTGGCGGGGAGAAGCAACTGGGGCCACGCGTCTTCGAGCGGTCGTCCGAGGATGAGGTTGAGTTTTTTGGAAAGTGCTTGGCGGTAGCGGCGTGCGGCCTCGAGCATCTGAGTTTCCTTGGCCAACTCAGTTTCCATGCGCAGTGCGTCGCTGGCCGCACCTATCGGATCAGCGGCCCGTTGGCGGGCGTTTTCCGCCATCGCGCCGAGCCAGCCAACCTGGGATTGCTGCAGGCGGATCGACTCGTCGGCGAGGGCCAGTTCGATGGCATCGGAGGCGGCGAGGGCACCGGCAGCGAGTGAGGCGGCGCTGGTGGTGGCCACCTCGGCGCGTTGCAGGGCCTCGGCTTTGCGGCGTTTCGCGTCATACATCCCGGGTTTTGGCAGGGCTTGCTCAACCCCGACGCGGAGGTCTCCCAGGTCCGCCCGCATCTGGCGGGGCGCGGCCATCACGCCGAGGCCGACCATCGGGTCGTCCCACAAGCGCAGGCCGCGCAGGTCCTGCGCGGCAGCATCGGCACGGAGTTTGGCGGCGGTCACCGACGGGTGGCTGTGGGCGGCTTCCGCTCGCAGGCGGGTGAGAAATTCGTCATTCAAGGGCTGAGGTTGGGCCGCGTGCAGCAGGCCGCCGGCCAGCGCCAGACCGGCTAGAAATTTTGTGTGCATATGTCAATTGAGTGGTTGGTTAGAAAACCTGGGTTGGAAAAACCCCGTGCCGCAACATCCCGCAATATAACGGCGGAGATGAGTTGGCACAATACGCCTGTCAAGGCGCACACTCAGATAACAAAACTGCAAAATGCCACGGCTAGGCTGACCCCGGCGAAACCGGCGCGGGGTGCGGTGGCGCGGGTCACTGCGAGCGAGGTCGGCAGTGCGCCGGTCTGCTGCCAGACGTCCGTGGCAACCCGCGTTTCGGCGGTTTTCATGGCCATGCCTTTGAGCAAACCGCCCGGATCGACAGATTGCGGCAAGGGCTTGGGGGCGGGCGTTTCGCTTTTCGCGCAGCAGCACGACGGGTTTCCCGCGCAACACTCACACGCCTTGGCCACCACCGGGCAGGGCGGTGGGATAGCGCCACCGGGCAGCACTTGGGCCAACTGGAAAACCAGCCCAAGCAGTACGGTGATGAAAGTTCTCATGCCCATGGCGGTGTTGCGAGGTTCGAGCTTCGGCAAATATTCCGACAAAGCCCGCCAAATTTGTTCAGCGCCGGCAAAACGTGGTCCACAGCGTTCCTGTCCGACCATCTTTCCGGGTCAGCGGCGCCCATGTAAACAAGGATTTCGATAACAAGAGACGCCGGTGATTTTGCAGGTTCAATTGGGATTGGCGACCATCACGGCGCGGGGTGGGAGGACGCCGGGGCCGGAGTCGGAGGTATCGAGGGTGGAGGTATCGAGGACGGACAGGTTTTCGGTGACCGGGAGCGGGCGGAAGGAGGCGGACTGGGTGTCGACGCGGAATTCGAGTTGCATCAAGTCGCGGTTGGTTTCGGCCATTTGATCGCGGAGGGCGAGGTTGGTTTGCTTGAGTAGCTTCATTTCATCGAGCAGCGACTCAAAGAATTCCTTTTGGGCGGCGGTGGGTTTGGCAGGCGGGGCCGGGACGGATTGGCTAGCAGCGAGCTTGGCGGGCGGGGTGGCTTGGGTGACCATGGTGATTCGAGTGCCAGCGGCGGCAACCGGGATCATGGCTGGGGCATGGGCCGGGTCGGTGAAAACGCCAGAGAATTCCCGCAGCGACCACCAGTGGCTGAGAGCGGCACCGGACAAGGTGGCGAGGACCAAGCTACAAATGATGGGGATGAGTGAGGATTTCATCGTTTGCTAGGTGGGGTGGGCGTGGCGGGCGGCTGCGGGGCGGGATGAGGCAGGGAACTGACGAGTTGTTGGAGGAGGTCGATGGCGGTGCCGAGGTGTTTGGCATCGGCGTCGAGTTGTTCGATCGAATTGGCGAGAATGGCGCTAACGGTTTGGGCTTGGCTGTAGCCGAGGGCGGGGTCGAAACCCGGTTCGCTGAGGGCGAAGGCGGTGGCGGCTGGAACCAACAAGTGTGGCCGTATTTTGAGGGTGATGTGGGTGCCGGGGGCGAGCTCGACCTTGCGGATGAACGGCGGGGCGCTGGCGGAGGCGTCGAGACGCCAGCCAAGAGGGATGGCGGCGAGAGCTTTGGCGGGAAAGGGGGCGAGCAGGGTGACGGATTTGGGATCGACGGTGCCGCTGCCGGTTTGGAGGGTTTCGACCTGGACGGTTAGGCTGGGTTCGGTGGCCGGGTTGGTGGCCTCGTCGGCGGACTGGGCCGGTGAGGGCGGCGCATCCACGGTGACATCGGTGGGCGGGCTGGCGACGGCTGGTTTGGCGCCCTCGGCAAGTGGCTCGGGAGCGGCGGGTGCCACCGGAGCACTGGAGCTTGGTTGGGCGAGGCCACCCATCACGGTAAAGGTGAGCGCCAGGAGGAGTGGCTTCATCTCGAACTCCAAAGTTGAAATCTGAAATTTGATCATGAAACCACGGATTACACGGATTTTACGGATTCGGATTTTCTTACCATTTGCAGCGCAGAAGAAGCTCCAGACGACCCCTCTGATAATCCGTAACATCCGTGCAATCCGTGGTTCATCTAACATCGAGTTTTGTTGAACTTCGGTTTTCGGTTTCATTTGTCGGCGGGTTGGAGTTGGATGGCCTCGGTGGTATCAAGCCCTGCCGCTTGGCCGCGGCGCTCGGCGTGATCCTGGTTGGCAGGTAGCGACGGGCTGTCGGCACGCAGCACGAGGGTGGGCATCGAGCGTTCAACGAGGTGGTTCCAAGTCGCGAGAAGTTGCGTGGCGTCCTCGCGCAGGGCGCGCGAATTTTCCTGATAGGCTGACAAGCGCTTGAGCAACGCACGGGATTCGGCGACTTCGCCCTCGGTCCAGCCAAGCTTGCGGGATTGATAGATGACCGGCACATTGAGCACGATGCGGCTCAGATCGCCGCCCGGGGTGGTGGCAGTGAGGATGTGTTGGATATGGAGGTTGGTTTCCTCGAAGCTAGAAGTCGGGGCGGAGGCGGGCTGGGCGTGGCGCGGACTATGAGCGAGCGTAGGCGTGGCGGGGCCGCTGAGGTGGGAGTCGCCTGGCAAACTCGCCACATCAGGGAGTAAGCTGGCCAGCGGCGGGGCGGGCGCTGCCTTGGATCCGGGGGGTAATTGAGGAGCCACCGGCGGCTTCGCTGCGGTGGCGGGCGGCAGGCTGGCAAAGGCTGCCGCCAGCGGAAACTCCGGCTTGGTGATATACATGAAGCAGAAGAGTGCGGCCACTGCGGTGCTTAGCAGCAGCAGCCACGGATAGGCGCGGGTGGACGGGTTGGGCGTCATGGTGTGGGGCTTGCGAATGAAACGCTTTTCGGGAGGGCGACCTGGGCGGCGGGTGCGATGGCCAAGGCGTGGGTGATGACCGTATGATCGGACACCCCCGGAAAGGTGGTGATGGTGAGGGCTTCGCGGGTGAGGCGCAGGTGGCGCAGGACGCCACCGGTCTTGCTCAGCGCCTGGATGCCGGGAATGACCTCCAGCGCCGCCTCGCCTGTGCGCTGACGGCCCACCCCGTCGGAGCGGTAAATTTCAAAAGTGCTGCTAGCTTCCGTGTTGCCTTCGGCGCTGATGCGCACACGTTGCCCATCGGTGGCGACATGAAACACGATGGGTTTCATCGGGATGGGAGTGACCCGATCGCCAGCGACTTTGAGGTGGGCACTGAGGACGAAATTGGCGAATGGCCGGAAGTCCTCGGCGCACAGGGTGGAACCGAGGGCGAGGCTGATGAGGACTGGAAGGGCGCGGATCATTCGCCGACATCCCAGAGGGAGTCTGTTGGGCTGCCGGAGGGGTCGTACGCCACTCCCGAACCGCTATCCACCACCGGCGGAAACACTGTCACCTTGATGTTGAGCGTGGCTCCAGTTAGCGAGGTAACCGTGGGCATGCTGGTCGCCTTGTTCGTAAGATAGGGAATGAGCAAGGTGGGCGTCAGCGAGGTCACTGCGACCGTCGGATTATCTGCCAGATAGAGCTTTTGCGCGGTGTAGACGCTGCGCAGTGATTCACTGGCCTGGCGGCCAAGACGCCATGTCTTGATCGCGCTGCCGGAGTACATGCCGACACTGATCAAGGCGAGCAGCACCATGATGACGAGGGTCATTTCCAAGAGGGTGAATGCCCTTGCTCGCGACCGCGGCCGCAAACAGAATGGACGAAACTTCTTCATTAAGATGTAAACATGAACGACAATGAGTTTCATAGGAAGGTAAAAATCAGGGTATTTCAACCTTTGAGGGTTTCGATGGCCTCGGCGAGCATTTGGCGCAATGCGGGTTGGCTAAGCAGATTGACGAGATATCCGACGACATAGCAGGCGGAGATGCTGGCCAGCACGATCCAGGCGAGGATCCAGGTGAGGGATTTATTTTTGGGGGCGATCCACGGGACGAACCACGCCTTGCGATCCACCACGGAGGTGAAGAACATCAGGTTGGCCTCCCTGAGGCTAGCGATGAAGGAATCGGCGAGCTGGGTATTGCGGGCGACGAAGAGGTGTTTGAAGCGCACGCCAGGGATATCAGGGAGCGGCTGTGCGCGGATGCCCTTGGGGACAGCCTCCGGGGCACGCAGGGTTTTGATATGCGTCTCATAGACAAAGCGCTCCCGCAGCCAGCGGTCAAATCGAGTGAGTTGCATAGGGGGAAAATCTAAATGTTATATCCCGCTTTGCATCATCTTCGGGCCCATGAGGAAAATCGGTAGGAAGGTGCCAACAAATACCGCAGCGATGAGCGACACGGCAATGATGAGTACCAGAAAGCTAACCACTGCGGAGAAGGTGGCCATGTGGTTATCGGCGTCTTCCTCGTACATTTCGGTTAGCATGGTGAGTTGGCTATCGAGCGAGGCGGATTTTTCTCCGATCGAGAGCATGTGGGTGACCTGGGAATCGACGGAGGTGTACTTGGCGAAAGCGGTGGAGAGAGGCACGCCGGAATGTTCATACTTATCGGCGGCGTTGCGCAGTTCCTCGTAAAACGGCGTGTTGCGCACACTGTTGGCGGACACGCGGATCGACTTG
>WBXE01000113.1 GCA_008932955.1 Verrucomicrobiota bacterium | reverse complement strand
TTCACCTGCGGTGAGCTACGCCGGGGCAGGCTCCGTTTGGCGCTGCGCTTCAAACGATGTCAGGCTTGCCCGGGCGTAGTTTGGAGCGCGAGGATCCGGTGGTTAGGCCCGGCTTCGTTCACCTGCGGTGAGCTACGCCGGGGCAGGCTTCGTTTGGCGCTGCGCTTCAAACGAAGCCTGGATGGGGCGGTGATCGGCAGCAAGGAGTTTGTGAATGAGGCGATCACGCGGGCACGGGAACGATTCAGCGCCAAGCGCAAGGATGGTGCGCGGGTGATGAGGGACAGCGGCAGCAGCGCAAAGGGACTGCTGTGGAGTGCCAGGGATTTGCGCGTGGGGATCTGAAGCGCGTTTAAAATCTGCCAGCGGGATCGGCCACACCGAAACGCCTAGCAGCAAGTCTGAGGCTGAGCTCAGATCCGAATCAGAACGGAATATCGTCCTCTTCGGCGAAGTTGTCGGCAGGCGCAGGGGATGCGCCCTGCTGCTGGGGCGCTTGCCGGTGACTCTGCTGTTGCGGAGCTTGGTGCTGGGACCCTTGGTGTGAACCACCACCACCGCCACCGCCAGCACCCTTGCCGTCGGGCAGGAATTGGAGGGTTTCGCCTATGACCTTGAGCTTGCTGCGTTTCTTGCCGGTTTCCTTGTCGTCCCAAGTGTCCATTTGGAGGCGGCCTTCGATGTAGGCGAGGCGGCCTTTGCTGAGGTATTGCTGAGCCAACTCGGCTTGGCGGCCCCACAGGGTCACCTCGACGAAGATGGTTTCCTCTTGGCGGACGTTTTGCTCGTTATTCCATATCCGGTTGATCGCCAAAGTGATATCGGCCACCGCAGTGCCTTTGGGGGTGTAGCGCAATTCGGGATCCCGGGTGAGATTGCCGATGAGCATGACTTTGTTTAAATTGGCCATATCTGGAAGGAACTGGGATTTTTTGGTAAGAGAACCGCCGACGGATGCCGCTGGTCAGAGCGGCCGGCGGCTCAGGCGACGCGCTGGAAATGCTGCAAGTGGACTTTGCCGTTGAGGCGAAGCCGGGCTTGGAGCTTGGACACGATATCGGGGCTACCGGTGAAGACGTAATTAACGTAGTGGCCGGCTTCGAGGTGGCGGGCGTTGTAGGCGAATTGACGGCGGCCGAGCTGGGCAACCTTGTCGATTGCGCCGCCTTCGGCTTCGATTTCCTTGGCAATGGAGCTCACGAGTTCGTCGAGAGTTCCATCCAGGGACTTGGTGTTAAGGACGATTAGGCCTTGGTATTTGCGACTCATCGGTGGGAGGATTGGGTGGATTGCTGCGGGGGTGGAAGCGGTTCGCCGCGGCGGCGATACCTTGTGAACGCGCAACCTGCACCGCTTCGAGCGCCGTGGCAAGCATGTTTTCACACAACGGGCGTTCTTCGGGCGTGAAAGTGCCCAGCACATGGCCGACCATGGCCGCGGGCAGGCTGGAACCGATGCCGAGTTTGAGGCGGGAAAAATCGTCGCGGCCGAGGTGTTGGAGGATGGATTTGATGCCATTGTGGCCGCCGGCGCTGCCTTTTTCGCGAAACCGCAGGGCTCCCAGCGGCAGCGCCGCATCGTCATAAACGACGAGCATCTGGTCGGGAGTCCACTTGTAATAAGACAGAATTTGCTGCACGGCCCGCCCGCTGAGGTTCATGAAGGTTTGCGGCTTGAGCAATAGCGTGCCGCTGCCGGGCAACTTCGCCAGATGACTCTGCCACCGCGGCATCGTCTGAAACACCGCCCCCTCCGCCGCCGCCAATCCATCCATCACCATGAAGCCAACGTTGTGGCGGGTCGCTGCGTATTGCCGCCCCGGATTGCCGAGGCCGACGATGAGGGAAATGGACATGCCCGAGACGATAGCCAGCCCAAGGCATCTGGAAAGCCAGCTTTTGCGCAAACCGACGCATTTGTCAGCGACTGGCTGAAGAAGACGCAAGACTGCGGGAATATCTGTTGCATTGTAGCGGCGCGTCTATGACAGCCGCAGCCCTTGAACTGCCAATGAACCCGCCCACTCCGACACTCGCCAGCAAGCTGGCTTGACCTGGCGGCAGCAAGCTGCCGCACTCCAAGCGCCATCACATTCGCTTCGGCGGTCACAGGCTGCCGCTACAAGGCATCTTCTTTCATTGGCCTGGAGAATCCGCTTTGCTTGCTGGCGGGGAAATGGTTTCTATGGAACTACTTCGATGCCACTGCCCTCGCACAAGACCAAAATCATTGCCACCATCGGCCCGGCCTCCGACAGCCCGGAGATGCTGGAAAAGCTGTTTGCCGCCGGGGTGAACATCGCCCGTCTCAACTTTTCTCACGGCGACTTCACCGGCCACGCGGCACGCATCGCACGCATCCGTGCCGCAGCACTCGCCAGCGGCCGCCGCATCGCCATCATGGCCGACCTGCCGGGGCCCAAAATGCGCGTCGGCCTCATCCCTGACGAGCCGATCGTGTTGCGCCCCGGCGACCCCTTCATTCTCACCAATGAGGACGTTCCCGGCAACCAGCAGCGAGTGTCGATGAGCTTCGAGCCGCTGCCACGGGTGGTCAAACCAAACGACCGTTTGTTCCTCAACGATGGACTCGTGCAATTGCTTGTCGAGCACGTGACTGGCAACGACGTTCATTGCCGGGTGGCCGTGGGCGGCGAATTGCGCTCCAAAAAAGGCCTCAACTTGCCCGGCATCGATCTGGGCATGAGCGCCTTTACCGAGCATGACCGGGCCTGTCTGACCTTCGCCCTGAGCCACGGCGTCGACGCGGTGAGCCAGTCGTTTGTGGAGAGCGCCGCGGATATTGAGGCGCTGCGCGCCGCCGCCGCCGCCCTCGGCCAAGCCCCTTTCATCATCGCTAAAATCGAACGCGCCGACGCCCTGAAAAATTTCGATGAAATCCTCGAAGCGGCCGATGGCATCATGGTGGCGCGCGGCGACCTCGGTGTCGAGGTGCCCATCGAGCAAATGGCGATTTTACAAAAGGACCTCATTACCCGCGCCAACATTGCGGGCAAGCCGGTCATCACCGCCACCCAGATGTTGGAGTCGATGGTGTCCAGCCGCCTGCCCACCCGCGCCGAGACCACCGACGTCGCCAACGCCATCCTTGACGGCACCGATTGCCTGATGCTTTCCGGCGAATCGGCGATGGGCCAGTTTCCCGAGGAAGCCGTGGCCATGCTGGCCAAAATCGCCGCTTTCACCGAGCCGCGCCGCCCTGCCTTGCGCTTGGATGCAATGCGCAAGCTCTGCCGCCAGCAAGCCCCGGACACCCGCGCCGAAGCCATGTCGGCAGTGGCGGAACACGCGCTGGAAACCCTGTCGTTTTCGGCCGTGTTCGTGCCCACCCGCGGCGGCAGCATGGCGCGGAAAATTTCCCGCTACAAACCGCAGACCTGGATCATCGCCGTGAGCCTCGATCACGCAAGTTGCCAGGGCCTGGCGTTCTCCTACGGCGTGTGCCCAGTCGAGCGCGGCGAGGCCCCGGTGGATTGGCACAAGTTCGCTGAAACCTGGGTGGCCACACATGGGCTGCCCGGCACCCTTGCCATGCTCGTCGCCGGCCCATCCACCCATAGCCCCACCGCCAACGACCGCATCGAATTCATGTGCGTGGGCAATGCGAGTTAGCCTTTCAAGGCAGCATCGAGCCAGGCGAGGAGTTTTTTGCGATAGGCCCCGTGGTTGCACACCAGCGAATCACCGTGGTGGCCGTCCTTCACTTCAAAGAGGGTTTTGGGCTCACCCGCAGTTTTGAATAACAGTCGGCCTTGCGCGATGGGCACCAGCTCGTCCTTGGTCCCGTGCACAATGAGCAAGGGCACCGGTGAGATTTTCCAAATCGCATCCACGGGCGCCCATTCATCCGTGACGAGCTTGGCTCCCACCTGCCCGGCCATTATTTTTGCCATCGCCAGATACGAGGAAAACGCGCCATCCGTGATCACCGCCCGCAAACCCTTGACCGACCCCTCCCCCAGCGCCGCCAGCGATTTGGCCCCACCAAGACTGTGGCCGTAGGAAACCAACCTTCCGGTATCTATGTCCGGTCGCTTGCTCACATAGTCGAAGGCCGCCCGCACATCATCGAGCATCCCGCGCCGGTCCACCGTGCCGCCGGATGCACCAAAGCCCCGATAATCGTAGGTTAGCACGTTGTAACCGGCTTCGGCGAACCACATGACAAACCCGAGGTGGTGTCCGATCGAGCCGGCATTGCCATGCGAGAACACCACCGTCGCCTTGGCCGGCTTGTGCTGGGCTGGTAAAAACCAGGCATGCAAGTGGGTGCCATCCTTGGATTGGAAATTCACCTCCTCGTACTTCAGCCCCCAGTCCTTGGGCGTGGCCGGCACGTCATGCGTGGGAAAATAAAATAACTGGTTGCCAGCGCGCTTGCCTAACAAAGCCTCCGCAAGCCGCGACAGCTCGTCGCCCGCAGCCTGCGGCAGCAGCCCGCCATCCTCGCCATAGCCGATCCCGATGATTCCCAACCACAGCAGCAGCACGCGCAGACACATAGCGATAATCGTCCACCTTCCAGCCGCGTTGTCTAGCACAACCCGCTGCGGCCCGCGGCTTGAGCTCCCATTGCATGGTGACAGATAAATTGTAGCGATCCTATATCTGCGATCCACGATTCGCAGATGGTCGGGGCGGCGGGATTGCCCCGGGCATACGGGGCCATGCTAGATTGCGACTGCGCCGAAATATCTCCGAGGTCGCTAGCACTCCCACCGCGTTCAAACCCAAGGGCCTCGCGGCTGGGTTCTCATCCCGGCGGCGGTCTCCCAAATGCGGACTAGGCCCTTGCTTCGAACCTCTATCTGCGATCCACGATCCGCAGATGGTCGGGGCGGCGGGATTCGAACCCACGGCCTCTTCGTCCCGAACGAAGCGCGCTACCAGGCTGCGCTACGCCCCGACATCATCGTGTAGCCCCAAGGGAAGGGGGTTGAGCGGGGAAGATGGCAAAATTTCCAGTGGCGTGCAAGCGGAAATTTTGCCGTGGAGATCACTTGGGGGACAGTGTAATCCGATAGACGAAGGCGTGCTGACAAGGTTGGCGCTGCGGCACTGAGAGGGTGAGCTCGCCAGCGGTTTGCTGCCAGCGCAAGGTCTCCGTCGAGCCTAACATGCTAACAGCGGTGACGGATTGGTCGGGCAAGGCATCCGTGCCCAGCGCCTTGAGCCGCACTTGGGTATCGGGCCAGCCGAGGCAGATGGCGTAGACTGAAGAGCCCTTGGCGGTGAAGCGAACCTCGGGCGCGGGGGCTGCTGCGGTGGCGGTATCTGACGCGATAGCAGGCGCGATGCCTGATGCGATGGCGGGAGTGGCTGCTGCCGGGGCTGGAGCGGCAGGAGTGGCGGCGGTGGGTGACGGGCTATCGTGGGTAACCCGCCAAGGGGAGCTGCCGTAGATAGCCTCGCCATTGACGTCCATCCAGGCGCCGACCTCCAGCAAGCGGTCGATGCAGGGTTGAGGAATGAGGCCCTCAGGTGTTGGGCCGACATTGAGGAGGTAATTGCCGCCTTTGCTGACGATTTCGACGAGGCGAAGTACCACATCCTTGGCGGACACCCAATTGTGATCGTTGAGGTTGAAGCCATAGCTGGTGTTCATGCTGCCGGGGTTTTCCCATTCGAAGCCGAGGTTTTTGCCGGCAATCTCGTTGTCGCCGGTGGAAATGTAATCGCAATGCGGCGGGGGAATTGTGGCCGGGAAGCGGCAGCCCTGGATCCGGCTGTTGATCACGCATTGTGGGCGCAGCTTGCGGATCGATTGATAGAGATTCTCGACCTGGGCATCGGTCTTCATGTCGATCTCATCGAACCACAGCAGGTCGGGCCGATATTTCGTTAGCAATTCTTCGACCTGAGGCTGGGCAAAGGAGCTGACGTAGTGATCGAAATCCTCGCGTTTGGAATCGGGGAAATCCCAGACGTTGCTCTGTTTGTAGCGGTTGCCCGGGCCCTGCGCGCGGTACCAATCGCGGTCAATCGAGTAGTAGCAACCAAAGCGCAGGCCGGCGGTGTGGCAGGCATTGACCAGCTCGCGGGTGACATCGCGCTTGAAGGGCGTGGCATCGACGACGTTGTAGGGCGTGAGAGCGGATTTGAACATGCTGAAACCGTCGTGGTGCTTGGTAGTTAGGACGAGGTATTTCATGCCGGCCTTTTTGGCGAGGGCGGCCCAGGCAGTGGCATCGAATTGGGTCGGGTTGAATTGGGTGGCGAGCTGGCTGTACTCCTTGGCAGGGATTTTTTCTGAGTACATGAGCCATTCGGAATAACCTGTGGAGTAGACCTTATCTTTCCACACGCCGCCGGGAATGGCATACAAACCCCAATGCACGAACATGCCGAAACGAGCCTCGCGCCACCACTCGATGCGTTGCTCACGGGTCGGTTGCGCCGGCGTGGCCGCATCCGCGGGTGGCTCGGGTGCCGCCGCCGCGTTGGCGAGCGGCAGGGCGGCGAACATGAGAGCGGCGACGACCTGCTTCCAGGTGGTTGAAAAAATTTGTGAGGTATTCATGGGTGAAATGCGAGGGGGGACAAGATGGGCCACAGTGAGATATCTGTCAAATACGATAAGGTTTGTGGGCAGAGGCAAGAGGGTTAGGATGAAGCGCGGGATTGAGCGGCGCTCCGGGTGCAGGCGCTGGACGGGCGTTTTCTAAATTGCTCTGAACCATGAATGGCCAATGAGCAGCGCGGCGCCCTCATGCATTGGCTGTCCATGAGCATGCCGGCTCAAGCCGGCGCTCCGTTGGCTGCAATACCCTGGCTTTCACCCACGGCCAAGCTGGCCGTGCTCCTCTGAACACAAAAAAGAGGTGGCGAGCTGGGCGCTTGTCGCGGCCCTGGCCCACCACCTCTTGGTTAGATGCGGTTGTCGATTAGGTTTTACTTATTCACCGGGGCTCCACTCTTCGGAGGCAGCGGCGGCGAGGTTGAACGCCTGTTCGAGGCCGACCATTTCGCTGGACGGACGGAGGCTTTCGAAGTTGGCGCTTTCCTTCTTGAGCTGCTCGTCGTTGTAGTTGACGGCCTTGATGGAGAGGCCGATGCGGCGCTCGACCTTGTCGACCTTGATGACACGGGCTTCGACGGGGTCGCCGACCTTGATGATGTCCTTGACCTTTTCCACATGGTCCTCGCTGAGTTGCGAGATGTGGATGAGGCCATCGATGTCGCCATCGAGACTGATGAAGGCGCCGAAGGAGGCGATTTTGGCCACCGTGCCGGTGACGAGGTCGCCGACTTTGAAGCGGCCGTCGATGAGGCTCCACGGGTCTTCTTCGGTTTGTTTGATGCCGAGGGAGACGCGTTGGTTGGCTTTGTCGATGGCCAGCACGATGGCTTCCACTTCGTCGTTCTTTTTGAGAACTTCGGACGGGTGGTTGATCTTGCGGGTCCAGGACATGTCCGAGACGTGGATCATGCCATCGATGCCTTCCTCGAGTTCCACAAACGCACCGTAAGCGGTGAGGTTGCGGACCGGGCCCTTGATGGTGGCGCCGACCGGGTAGCGGAGTTCGATTTCATCCCACGGGTTGGTATCGAGCTGGCGCACGCCGAGGGAGATTTTCTGTTCCTCG
>WBXE01000112.1 GCA_008932955.1 Verrucomicrobiota bacterium | reverse complement strand
TTCCAAGGGACTGGTGATTTCAAAGCCGATGTCCGCCGGGGTGATTTTCTCCAGGTTCGCGGGCGAGGAAAAGAATGCCCACGCCTCGTCCAGACTGATGGGCAGGGCTTGTTGTTGTTCAAGGGTGTGGAGTTTCATGGAGGGGGACTGGATTTGTGGATGATGTGTTATGAATCTTCTCTGCGCGGAGGGATATTTCACGGATCAAGCCGCTGAAAATCAGCGCATGTATCGGATAGAGCAGGTACCAATAGAGCCAACCCATCAAGCCTTTAGGTGCGTAGAAAGCCGTCTGCGAAAGCAGGGTATCACCGTCGTCGAGCGCATGCGCTTGAAACTGCAGCCACGCTTGTCCAGGGACTTTCATCTCAGCGCGCAGCCTCAGCAGGCGGCCTGGCTCGATCGCCTCCACCCGCCAGAAGTCCAAGGCGTCGCCAACACGCAATTGGTCCGGGTCGCGGCGTCCGCTGCGCATTCCCACGCCGCCGAGTATGCGGTCCACCCAACCGCGGATCCGCCACGCCCAATCCATGAAAAGCCAGCCGCGCTGACCTCCCAACCCACTGCAAACCGCATGAACGTCGGCCGGCGATGCGGCTACCTGTCGCTGACGGCGCTCGCGGATGATGCCCTCTTGAGTGGTTAGGATAACGGACTGCACACCACCGTGGGTTGTACTCAAGGCATCGCTCCAACTCGTTTCGATAGGGCTTGCCTCGAGCACAGCCAGCGCGCGCTCCACTGATGTCCGGTAGTTGACGGGATCGATGTTTGGAAACAATTGCCGCGCAGACCAATCACGCACGATGTTTTCATTGCGCAGCCCTTCAATAAGCGGCCGGGCGATAACTGATGGGATGGGAGTGATGAGATTCACCCACAAGGATGAAAGCCGTGGTGTTAAGAGAGGAACCGCAAGCAACCAGCGCCTCAGCCCGCGAACCTCAGCATAGATTTGCATCATTTCACCGTAGGAAATCCCCTCCGAGCCTCCGATTTCGATGATTCTTCCGCTGCTGTCAGGGACGTTGATAGCTGCCACAAGATAATCCAACACCTCGCGAATGCCGATGGGCTGGGTGCGGGTGTAAACCCATCGAGGACAAATCATCACCGGCACGCGCTCGGTCAAATAACGGATCATTTCGAAGGAAACGCTGCCGGACCCGACGATCACACCCGCACGGAATTCTGTGACTGGCACACCCGCAAGGCGTAAGGAATCCCCGGTTTGCTGGCGCGATCGCAGGTGTTCAGAGAGATTCGGTGAGGCTACCCCCAGACCGCCGAGGTAGATAATACGACTGACTCCGGCGGCGCGCGCAGCCAAGCCAAAATTGGCAGCTGCAGTGAGGTCCTGTTGAAGAAAGTTAGAGCCGCCACCGAGACTGTGCACCAGATAATATGCAATCTCCACCCCCTGCATGGCCGCCACCAAACTGTCGGCCAGGAATACATCGCCCACCACGATTTCCACCTCATTGTGCCAAGAGCGGCCTTGCAAACGATCTGCATCTCGCACCAGACAACGAACACGATTTCCCGCAGTGAGAAGGCGCGGAACAAGGCGGCCGCCAATATAACCGGTGGCTCCCGTCACCAGAATTAAATCATTGTTAGATTTATTCATGGGATGGGGCGGGCTTGCATCCGAGAAAGCAGCTGGCGCAGGCGGAGGCGATTGTAGCGTTGGGCAATGATGCATGGCAAGTTGGCAAGGATGGCATAACCAATGATCACCAGATTACCCCACCACGGGTTCCACAAGCAAAAGATTGGAACAAACAACAACGCGCAACCATGGCATAACTCACCACGGCGGGTTTCCAGAATGAATCGTTCTAGATATGCAGCATCCGTCGCGAGCAATGCGTTCTTGGTAAAACCACCGCCGATCCAGCGGGCACCATCCGGCAGACGGTCCTTCCAATGCTTGACGCCCAACCAACGCTGGTAAAACACGCGTGTTTCGAGGCGAAATCCGCGATCCGGCGCATCGAACCATGCCGCGGGCATGCGGGTAAAACCCAATGCCAGAGCCAACTGGATAATCGGCCAGAGCGTGACGTTGAGGATCGCGATCCAAATCATCGGCAGTTCAATCGGCATGAATCACCCGGCCTTTCCATGTCACATTTTTCCCCGATCTGATGACCGACCATCCAAACAAGCCGAAGAAAAACACCAGAGGTATAGGATAGAGCAGCAGCAGCAAACCGCCGAAGTTTCCCAACTTCCTGCCGATCCAGGCGACCTGCAACAAGCACAAAACGCAGGCGGGGCCCCACAGGAACCAATCGCCAGTTAGAAATCCGGCTTGTGGTGCCAGTAGCAGCCCGGTCATCCATGCGCTGACCAGCAGCAGGGTGGCGGTGGGTGTGCCACCAGCGCCCGCGGCAAACCCCTTGGTCCAGCCCTGGACCAATTCCCGCAATCCCGCCGGATACATGCGGAAGCTAACCAGCCCCTTTCCTGTTAGGCTTCGCAGCGGGATGCCCGCCGCCCGGAAATGCTCCGCCAGACGGAAATTTTCGAGTATGTATCCGCGCACCGCCTCATGCCCGCCCACCTGTTGATAGTGATGTCTGCTGACCAACAGGAACTGGCCGGCCAAGCCGCAGGGCACAGTGCCTGCGGTCATGCACAGGTTGAAGAACAACGAAAGATTCTCATAGGTTTGTCGAACCGCATGATAGGGCACGACGCAGAGAGCGCCGTCGTGTGGAATGGTTAGGAGGTGTTGGAGAGCGGCTGGTTCCAGCCAAGTATCCGCATCCATGAACAACAACCGGTCCCCCTGCGCCGCCAGTGCACCTTGATGGCATGCCCAGGTTTTTCCGCGCCAGCCATCGGGCAGCGGCTGTGATGGGATGACGGTGGCTCCCATGGCATGCGCAACGTCGGCGGTCTTATCGCTGGATCCATCATCCACCACAAGGATTTCGCTGGGCATGAGCGATTGCTTGGCGATGGATTGCAGCAGTTTGGGGAGATTGTGCGCCTCATTGCGCGCCGGGATGATGATGCTGGTTGCCAGCGGCGTGTGAGTGAGCGGAGTGAGGGTCGGCTGGCGCAAACGCGCGGCGAGAATCCATCCGCCCATCCACAGTGCCAAGAAGACGAAGATCATTGGCGGTCCCATTTTACCACGGATTTTGCGACATTTTGGCCGCAGAGCACCACCATCGGCATGCCGCCACCGGGATTGACCGAGCCACCCACGAAGAACAGATTGGGATATTTCGTGCTTTGTTTGGGTGCCTTGAACGCGAGGTTCTTGAACCGGTCACTAACGACTCCGTAGATGGATCCCTTGTTGGAATAATACTGGTCGCGGATGTCCAGAGGGGTCCAGCAATGCTCGAAGACAACGTGCTTGCGCAAATCCGTCAGCCCCATGCGTTCGAGCTTATCGATGACCCGCTCCTTGAAGACCATGTAATCATCGCGGGTGAGCGGCTGTTCGTCATCGATGTGCGGGATGTGAGGTAGAATTTTCAGTCCGTCACAGCCCTCAGGAGCCACGGTGGGATCGGTTCTGGAGGCTGCTACCAGATAGATCGTGGGATCTGGCGGGAGCTGGCGCTTGCGGAAGACCGTGTGGAAATGCTCGCGCTGGTGCGCGGAGAAAAAGAAGTTGTGATGGGCGAGTTGGGGGTATTTGCGGTCCAATGCGAGTTCGAGCACGAGACCGGAACACGATGGCTCAAACTTTTCGAGTCCTTTCATCAACTCGTCATCCTCCTGCAGCAGTTTTTCATAAGCCGGAATGACTTCCATGTTGGAGACAATGATGTCTGCGCTGTGGCGGCTGCCATCTTTGGTCACAATGCCGGTGACGCGCCCATCGAGCTTGGTTACCTCCACGACCTCGCTGTTGAGGCAGACGTTCACGCCGAGTTCGTCCATCAGGCGCTGCAATCCCAGGGCGATATGATACAAGCCGCCGTCCACATACCAGAGGTCATAACGGAACTGAATGGTGGCCATGCAGTTCATGAAGGCCGGTGAGTGATACGGCGAGGATCCAACGTACTTGATGAAGTAATCGAAGATGTCCTGCATGTGGCGCGTCTTCAAATAGCGTTTCATCCCACCGTGCATGCTGCGAAATAAGTCAAACTTGAGAAAATTCGCCAGCCCGTAAAATTTCCTGAAGCCCGCCGATGTGTCGAGTCCCTGCTCGAAATAGCCGGCGTTGACCAAGTCGTAGAGGTCGGCTGAATACTTGAGGAAACGCCGGACGTTTTCCGGATCTTCGCCCACCTTGCGAGCTTGCTCGGCCATCCGCTCCGGGTCTGGATCCAGGTCCACCACCTTGCCATCCTCGAAAAAGTTGCGCCAATGCGGGCGCACCGTCCGGATCGGGATATAGTCGCACATTTTGCGACCGGAGCGTGTGAAAAGGCGCTCGAAGATGTGAGGCAGGGTGAGAATGGATGGACCAAGGTCAAAGGTATAACCCTGTTGCTTGAGCACGTTGAGCTTGCCACCTATCTGCGGGTTTTTCTCGTGAATCGTGACCTGATATCCTTCCTGGGCCAGCGAGATAGCTGCAGACAAGCCCCCGAGACCGGAGCCGATGACAATGACGGTTTTGGCAATCATAAGTTGACCGGAGTGGCGGCCGGCGGCACGGTAGCACATCGATCATATGAATTTCAAGGCCATCATTGCACGTCAGCGGGAGTTTTTCCAATCCGGAGCGACCCGTGCGCCAGAGTTCCGGCGTGCCCAGCTTTTGAAATTGGCTGAATTGTTAGAATCTCACGAGGCAAAATTACTCGCGGCGCTGCACGCGGATTTGCGGAAAAGCGCCCACGATGCCTATGCCTCGGAAATTGGATTTGTGCATGGTGAGATCCGTTACGCGCTGCGGCATCTGGCATCGTGGATGAAGCCGCAGCGGCGGCGTTCTCCCATGTTGGGATGGCCAGCGAGCAGTTACATTCACCCGCAACCCTATGGCTTGGCCTTGATCATCGGGGCTTGGAATTACCCGCTGCAACTCCTCCTCTCGCCACTGGTTGGAGCGATCGCCGCCGGCAACTGTGCCATCCTCAAACCCTCCGAATTTGCACCGCAAACGGCGGAGGCCCTCGAGCAAATGATCCGCTCAGGCTATCCAGAGGCTTATCTAACCATTATACAAGGTGAGCGAGAGACCGCCGACATGTTGCTGAGAGAGAAATTCGACAGCATTTTCTTTACCGGCGGCACGGCGACCGGGCGTGACGTGATGGCGGCGGCCGCGCGCCACCTAACACCCGTGACGTTGGAACTGGGTGGCAAGTGCCCGTGCATAGTTTGCCATGATGCCCCCGTGGAAACCACCGCGCGGCGCATCGTGTGGGGGAAATTCATGAATGCCGGCCAGACCTGTGTTGCGCCGGATCACGTCTGGGTGGATCAACGGATCGCGGCTGAGTTGTTAGAAGAAATGAAGAAAGTCCTAGCGGAGTTTTATGGTGAGCATCCCCAACAAAGCCCTGACTATGGCAGGATCGTCAACCCCAGGCATTTGGCGCGCTTGGCGGAGTATCTCAAGCAGGGCAGCATCGTCTGCGGCGGCGAGTGCGATCCCGCTGATCTCTATCTGGCACCCACTATTCTAACCGATGTGCAGTGGACTTCCCCGGTCATGACGGAAGAGATCTTCGGGCCGGTGCTGCCGGTGATCGAGTTTGGTGATATCGGCGGAGTTTTGGCCAAGCTTCGCGACCAGCCCAAGCCGCTCGCGCTGTACCTTTTCACCCGCGACGGGGCCTTGCAGGAGCGAGTGCTGGCCGAAACCCAGTCCGGTGGCGTCTGCATCAACGATACGATCCTGCACATCCTCGGCCACGACTTGCCATTCGGCGGAGTGGGCGAGAGCGGCATGGGCCAATATCACGGCCGCGCTAGCTTCGATGGCTTCTCCCACCGGCGCGTGGTCATGCGCAGGCCGTTTGCGCTGGACTCCGGATCGCGCTACCCACCTCCCGGGCTGTCGTTTGCAGGGTTCAAACGGCTGCTGCGATTTTTGGGGTGAGGCGGGGGTGGCACGATGAATCGCCCCCGAATCACTTGATCGTGGGTTGGCGCGCGATCGGAGCCATGCGGGCACCGCGGCTCATGCCAAGTCGCGCACCTGCACCTGTGCCCACCAACTCTTGAAGGTGTCCACAAACGCCTCGTGTTGCGGATGCACCTGATAGGCATCGTGCTCCGCCACATCGGCAAACTGCATCGTCAGCGCGTAGTCCCACGACTGGTCGATGACTGGCCGCGGCATCACCGCTGCCGGCAGCGCCCAGCGCCCCCCGCCCACTAGCTCGATATCAAACAGCGAGGCGAGCCCCTGCTCAAACACGGCGCGGTCCGCCGCACTCTTGCATTCGTCCTTTAACCAAAAATACACATGATGTTCCATGCCCCGAGCCTCATCCAGACCCGCACCGTTCGCAAGCCCATTTCCTGGAGCGCTCAGCCTCAGACCCAAGACGCAAGACTTGAAGACCCAAGCGGGAAAATTCGATCTGACGACATCACCTTTGGCCTTTCAAGGTCGCTAGAGCAGCCGGCACTTTAAATTTGACAGAAATATGTCAAATGCTAGTTTTCTTTCATGCAAACCACCCTACGCATAGATGACCGACTGTACCGGGAGGCCAAGACCGAGGCCGCGCGGTCCGGCCTGAGTCTGACCCGATTTCTGGAGGAGGGTCTGCGGTTGCGTCTGGAAAAACAGCCACTGGAATCGCCCACGCCGCATACCTTCCGGACGTACGCCACCGCAACGCCCGATGCCAGATCCTGGGAGGAACTGCGACACATTGCCGACGACGAGCAGCAGACCCATGATCTTGCCAAGCTCGGAATCCCCCACCGCAACCCGTGATGGCATTGTTCCTCCCCGATGCGAACGTCCTGATCCATGCGCTGCGCAAGGATGCAGTGGAGCATGCGGTATGCCGGCAGTGGCTAACGAAAACAGCCGTCGCGGGCGATGCCATCGGCCTGTGCGAACTGGTCGAAGCCGCGCTGCTGCGCATCCCCACCCTGCCCAAACTGCAACTCGTGCCGATGGCCGAGGTGCTGGGATTCTGGCAAGAGGATTTATGGACCTATCCGGGAACCCGCCGCCTCGCCGCGGGTTCCCGCCACACCAGCCTGTTTGCCGGTTTCATCACCAGCCTCAAGCTGTGTGGCAACGATATCAACGACGCTTGGCTCGCGGCTATCGCCATCGAGCATCGTGCCACGCTGGTAAGCACCGATGAGGGATTCGGCCGTTTCCCAGGCCTGCGCTGGAGCAACCCGCTGCGCTAGTTACGTATCTACTGCACAGCCGCTGCACGCACAACCCTCCAGACTAACTTGGCGCGGATGCGGCCCGTTATGGAGCGACGACTTTATTGTCGTTGTGCGGAAGAACCGTCCATGAGCCGAGCCGCCGGCACTTACTCATGGGCCGCCCTTCCGCTACCACCACAGGAATGTGGTGGCTCCTTACTTACTCCTCGCGCCCCCCCATCGGGTTCTGGCGCTAAAATCTGAGACTGCGCTTACGCCCCCTCCGGATTTCATTTGTCGCCGACGGATTCCGCCCTATGCTCGGCCAGCCATGCCTCGCTTCCGCGCCCTCCTGTTGCCGCTAGCCCTCGCCGGTGCTGCCCTCGCTG
>WBXE01000111.1 GCA_008932955.1 Verrucomicrobiota bacterium | reverse complement strand
GTGCCTTTCTGATTTCAGCTTTTCAGCTTTTCAGCGTTTCAGCTTTTACCAGTGTCGGGATAACTTGCACGGTGATTTTTTTGGGCAGGCAGAGGATCGCCTCGGCGAGGAAGAAACAGAGGACGGCGATGAGGAAGGCGCGCCAGACGTCGCGGGAGAGCGAAGGGTCGGAGGCTTGGCCGGCTTGCTCTAGCAAAGTGTAGCCGGTACCCGTGAGGACGGCGTCGAGCGCTTCGCGAGAGAGGATTTCCGGGGCGTCCTCGGCGGCGTTGCAATTGACGGCGAGCAGTCGGTCATTGAGTTTGAAAATGCCGGCCAGGTAGGCGTCGTTGGCGGGGTCGGGGCTGCCGAAATCGTCGAGTCGGGTGCGGGATTCGCCGGGCAGGGCTTTGGCGGCATCGGAGCCGACGGTGGTGAGGTACGAGGCATCGAAGCGCTCGGAGCCGAGGGCGAGGATGCGCTGAACCAGCGGCAACAAGACATCGGCGTCGCCGAGGTTGGACCACGTGTAGTCGGGGGTGGAGGCGAGGAACCAGAGGGTGCCGCGATCGACGATGCGGCGGGTCAGCAACGCTTCGCCATCCTCCCAGCGGGCGAGTTGGCTGGCATCGCCGAGCGGGATTTGGCGGCGGATGGCTTTGAGGCGATCAGCGGGCAGCGGGCTGCCGTCGATGCCGTCGCGCAGCGGCCCGTCGCTGTGGTTCCAGTCCTTGAGGATGAAGTACTTGCCATTTTCGGCTGGGGTTAGCGGTCCCCAGTTCGATTCGAGAAATGGTTTGGCCGGGGGCGTGCCGGGTGGGAAGCAAAGCACTTGGCCGCCGGCGGACAGGAAGCGGCTGAGATGTTCCGCGGCGGCACCGCTGGGCAGCGGCGCGGCCCACAGGACCGTTGACACCTCTGCGGTGTTCAGGCTGGCGGCCTGAGACGGATCCATGCGCTCGGTGTGTTGGTTGCCAAAGCCGGGCGGGGCAGCGGCCAGCGCGAGGTAGTCGGCGGTTTCGCCGGGTGGGGCGACAACGACGGACTTGGTGGGGCGGGCTGGGCCGTAGGCGAAGAAGGCGGCGTTGTCGCGCGGATTGCCGTCGGCAGGGATGGAAAACCAACCCGAGCCCGACTTGCTGCCAGCGGGCAGGGCGAGGCGTTTTTGGAATCGCAGCGATTGACCGGGCAAAATGAGTGTCTCGGTGGTGCGGGTGCCGTTGACCGTGGTGGTCAGTGGCAGATTGGCCGCGACCTGAGACTCGGCCGAGCGGCTCACCTCCAGATCCACCAGCAATTCATCGGCGGCTCGGCGCGACCCGAGCAAGCGTATGGAGGCATTGGCAGCGGTGGCACCGCTGAGCGAGAGGACGCGCACGGCAGGTTTCTGCGGCAGATTGGCGAGGCTGGCGCGGGCTGCGGCCCAGCGCTCATTTTCGGGTTGCCAGTTGGACGTTTGGAGGTCGGAGGCGAGCCAGACTTCGGCGCGGCCGGGCGTTTCCGCTAGAAACTCGGCTGCTCGCGTGAGCAAGGTCGCAAAATCCGCGCTGCTGTCGGTGGCCGCCGTGCTCGACAACTCGGCGAGAACCTCGGGCGAGGGCACGTCCTGGGGTTGGCAACTGGCGCTATCAATGAGCACCAGGCGGGCACTGCCGAGGTTTTTCATCGCCGCGCTGACTTTTTCCAGAACGATTTGCCGGCGCGAGTTGAGGCCATCGCCAGGCTTGATCTCCATCGACGCCGAACGATCCAGCACCAACACCACCACATCAATCGCACCGCCACCCCAGCCGAGCAGGCCGGAAACAATCGGCCGCGCGGCCGCAAAAATGAGCGCGGCCAAGCCGAGGGTGCGGCAGGCAAGAATGAGGAAATGGCGCAGCTTTTTCTTGCCCCGGCTCTCGCGGGTCGCCTTGAGCAAAAACTGCATCGCCGCCCAATGAATCGTCTTGTGGCGGCGACGATTCAGCAGGTGAATGACCACTGGGATGCTGGCGGCAGCCAGAAACCAGAGCAACAATGGATTTAAAAACAGCATTGTTTAAGGACTAAATTTTTAAGCACTAAATCTTAAATGCTAGTGCTTTGACTTGGGCAATCGAGCGGTTAGAAACTCGCGCAACAAGGGCTCGAGCGGGGCGTCGGTTAGGACCATTTGGTAATCGGCGGCGGCATCGTGGCACTTGGCGCGAACGGCGGTGAGGAAGTCGCGCAGGGCGGCCTTGTACTCATCGGCGATGAGGTTGGGCTCGACGACCAGCGCGGTGTTGTCCTCCATATCGACGAAGCGGTGGGGGCGGTCGAACTCGAAGCCGAGTTCCTGCGGATCTAGCAAATGAAACACCGCGATATCATGCTTGCGGTAGCGCAGGTGCTGGAGGGCGTCGCTGAGGGCTGCGGGCTCGGTGAACAAATCAGAAAGGATGACCACGAACGCGCGTTGGCTGACTTTTTCGGCGATGGTGTGGAGGGCGTGGATGAGACCGGTGGGACCGGCGGGGGTGAGCGCGCCGAGGGTGCTGAAGAGCCGCTCGAGGTGGGCTGCGCGGCGGCTTGGCGGCACTTCCAGGTGCAACTTATCGGTGCAGATGGACAGGCCGGCGGCATCGCCCTGATTGACTAGCAGATAGGACAGCGCTGCGGCAATGCGGCGGGCGAACTGGATTTTCGCTTCGCCGCGGCCAGCGAAGTTCATCGAGCCGGAGGCATCGACGACGAAGTAGGCGCGCAGGTTGGTGTCGGCCTCGAATTCCTTGATGTAAAACCGGTCAGAGCGGGCGAAAGCCTTCCAATCGAGGCGGCGGGTATCATCGCCTGGGACGTACTTGCGGTACTCGGCGAATTCGACCGACGAGCCGCGATGGGGCGAGCGGTGTTTGCCGGCGACGTTGCCCAACATCGGCGCGCGGGCCTCGATGGGCAAGCTGCCGAGACGGGATAGCAAGGTGTTATCGAGGAAGTCGTATTTCATGCTAAAAAGGAAAATGGAAAGGGTTGCAGAGACGTTTTTTAACCACGGATTACACGGATTGAAGAGGATTACACGGACAAGATGGTCCTGATCTATCAAGTCACAGGCTCACCCAAATGGTGAATATCATCAAATTCATAACTCTTTCTTAATCCGTGCATTCCGTGGTTTCTATTTTCCTTTCTAGGTTCATGCTTCCCGCATCTCCTTGATCAGTCGCTCAACAATTTTCTTGGAGGTCATGCCTTGGCTTTCAGCAGAGAAGTTGGTGATGACGCGATGCGATAGCACCGGCGAGGCGACCGCCTCGATGTCCTCCAGTGAGGCCATGTAGGCACCGCGCAGTGCGGCGCGGGATTTGGCCCCGAGAATGAGGTATTGGACGGCGCGCGGGCCGGCCCCCCAGCCGACGGTGTCCTTGATCCATTGGGGCGACTCGGGCTGATGGGGGCGGGTCTTGCGCACGATGTTCACCGCATATTCGTAGAGGTGTTCGGGCACCGGCACGCGGCGCACGAGTTGCTGATAGGCGAGCACCTTGTCGCCGTCGAGCAAGTGGCTGAGGGCGGCGCGGGCGGCGCCGGTGGTTTCGCGGGCGATGCGTTTTTCCTCCTCGAAGCTGGGGTAATCCACATCGATGAGGAACATGAAGCGGTCGAGCTGGGCTTCCGGCAATGGATAGGTGCCTTCCTGTTCGATCGGGTTCTGGGTGGCCAGGACGAAAAACGGCGGCAACAGCGTGTACGTCTTACCCAACACGGTGACCTTATTTTCCTGCATAGCCTCGAGCATCGCCGACTGGGTTTTGGCGGGGGCACGGTTGATTTCGTCGGCCAGCACGATATTGGCAAAGACCGGACCCTTGATGAACTCAAACTCACGGCGGCCGCCCACTCCGCTTTCCTGAATGATGTCGGTGCCGGTGATATCCGCGGGCATCAGGTCCGGAGTGAACTGGATCCGGTTGAATGTTAGATCGAAGGTTTGTGCCACCGAGGACACCAACAGGGTTTTGGCGAGACCGGGCACGCCCATCAGCAAGGCGTGGCCGCGCGCAAACAGGCAAATGGCCAGCCGCTCAATCACCTCGTCCTGACCGATGATGGCTTTGCCGAGCTCCGCCCGGAACGCTTGGTAGATTTTTCCGAGTTGGTCGATGGCGGCGACGTCATCGGGCGGCAGTTGGGCGGCGAGCGTGGGGTTAGGATCCATGGATGGTGGGAGTGCGAACAAAAGCGACGCTAGAACGCCAACTCGTTTTGTCGAGGCGAGAAACTTGGAAAATCCCCCACGCCTGGCCTGCGCGTGAAACTCAAGGAGTGGGGGCATCTTGCCCAATACTGTCGATGGATGCGCAAGGGGAAGCCGCCGAGCGGCGACCTCTTGCTCTGCGCATGCGCAGGCCGGCTCAAGCCGGCGCTCCGTGTGGGCGGCGGAATGCCACCTCACCTTAGACCGCGAATTTCACACTTGGCCAGCGGGGCAAACCGCCTAGATTGGGGGCGCGACCCGCCGCGACAACCGGAGATGCGGGGCGTTTCAGCCAGGCCCAGCCACCGCGTGCTCATGATCGAAGCCAAGAACCTCACCAAACAATTTGCCCGCCATGAGGCGGTGCGCGACATCAGTTTCACCGTCAAGCGCGGTGAGGTGGTCGGCTTCCTCGGCCCCAACGGCGCCGGTAAAACCACCACCCTGCGGATGCTCACCGGCTACCTGCCGCCCACCTCCGGCAGTGCCAGGGTGGCCGGATTCGATATTTTCCGCCAATCACTCGAAGCCCGTCGCCGCATCGGCTACATGCCGGAAAACGTCCCGCTCTACGACGAAATGCGGGTGCTTGAGTACTTGAAATTTCGCGCCCAACTCAAGGGGCTGGGCAAGCACGACACGCGGCGGCGGGTGGGGGCGGTCATCGACACCTGCGGGCTGGACGGAGTGCGCCGAAAAATGATCAAAACCTTGTCAAAAGGGTTCCGCCAGCGGGTGGGTTTGGCCGATGCCTTGTCGCATGATCCGGAATTGCTCATTCTCGACGAGCCGACCAATGGCCTCGATCCCAATCAAATCCGCCAAATCCGCGAACTCATCCGCCAGCTCGGCCAAGCCCACACCTTGCTCATTTCCACCCATATCCTCACCGAAGTGGAAATGACCTGCAACCGCGTCATCATCATCGACAACGGGAAAATTCGCGCCGCCGACACCCCGGCCAACCTCATCGGCCAAATGCGTGCCGCCGGCCGCCTGCAAGTGGAGATTCAGTCCGATCCGGAGGTCGTCGCCGCCGCTCTCAACCGTGTCGACAGCGTGAAAAAAGTCACCCCAGAGGCGATGGACGACGAATGGACACGCTACCTCGTATGGGTGGATTCGGGGGTGGATGCGCGCGAAGCCATCGCTCAACTCGCGGCGCAATACGGCTGGCCGCTGCGCTCGTTGTTCCGCCACGAAGCCACCCTGGAGGATGTGTTTGTCGAGCTGACCCGGCCGGATTGAGCCTAGGGAGGCAGCGCCTCAGACCCAAGACCCAAGACAAGAACCTTGAACTAACGACTGGGTAGGGAGCGACGACGTTACTGTCGCCGTGCGGAAGGACCGTCCATGAGCCAAGCCTGAGGCACGTACTCATGGCATCTCAATGCCCAGCTCAGGAAGCCTGAAGATAGGATTTTTTTCGATAACCCATGCCCCTTTGCGTCTTTGGCGACTCTGCGGTAAATCTTCAAGCTAGTCGGAAGGATCCTAGGGCGAGACCGCGAGTCGTTCGTTAGACGCCTCTTGCTCGAAGAGGAAACCGTTCTCCTTGTAGGTCTTGAGGCGGAAGTGAGTGGCGGTGGAAATAACCCCCTCCAGCGTGCTGAGTTTCTCGGAGACGAAGCGGGCCACTTCTCGCAAGTCGCCACCTTCCGCCACCACCATCAGATCGTAGCCTCCGCTGGCCAAATAGCAGGACACCACCTGCTCAAAGCGCGACACGCGCATGGCCAGCCGGTCGAAGCCGCCGCCGCGCTCGGGGGCGATTTTCACTTCGATGAAGGCGGACACAGCGGTGTCGCCGGTGATTTCCGGATCGATGACGGCGTGGTAGCCGCGGATGGTGCCATCCTTTTCCCAAGCGGCAACCCTCTCGGCGATGGTTTGAGGCGGCAGGGCGAGCAATTCGCCGAGTTCCTGATGGGATAGGCGTGCCTTGCGGCACAACAAGTGGAGGAGCGGATCGAGGGGCATGGGGAAAAGATATTGGGAAGACGCAAGACTACAAGTCTCGCGTCTTGCTGTCTTGGGTCTTTTTTTAATTAGGTGCGGGCACGGCAAGAATCTCGCGGCGTGCCTCGGTGACTGGCGCGCCATCCTTCAACCAAGCATCGTAAATCGACCACCCTTGTTGCAGCAAGCTGCGGGTGCGGCTGAAGCGATCCGGGCTATTGAGCAGCACCACGATTAGGCGCCGTGGGGTGGCGCCTTTCGAGCCATCGGGTTTGACCCGCACCAATGGCTCACGGTCCATGCAGGTGGTCAAACACGGGCCAGCCGCCGCTGAGGCTCCGGTTTTGATGCCGAGGAGGCCTTCTGCACCAAGCAATTCATGGGGGTTGTGGATCAGATAGCCGCGCTTGCCGCTGCTGCCAATGACGTTAATCTGGCGCTCTTTTTGCCGCACAATGAAATTAAGGGCGTTGCGCCGCATCGTGAAAATCGATAGACGGGCGACGTCTGCAGCGCACGAGTAACCATTCGCCCGCGGCCGCTCCAGCCCATGGGGGTTGACAAATTTCGTGTTGGTCATGCCGACAAGTTCGGCGAGCCGGTTCATTTCCACCACGAAAGCGGCCACTGGGTCGCCTGTCTTGCCGCGTTTGGCGAGAATTTGGCTGCCGATGTGATCGGCGATGGTGAGGGCCGCGAGATTGTCCGAGCCTAGCAACGTCGAATACAGCGCATCTCGCAGGGTCAGCTTATCGCCGGGTTGCAGGTGCATGGGATTGGGCCCGCCAACCAGCGCGACGGTTGGCGGCGCGGTGATGACTAATTGGCTGATATCAGCGGCGGTGGCGGTGGCCCAGTCCACAGCCACGATGGAGGTGGCCAATTGATTGAGGCTGGATACCGGACGTTTGATGGAGGAATTGGCAGCAACGAGGATTTTCCCCGAATAAGCCTCCACCACCATCAGGCTTTCCGGGGCCTGAGCATGCAGGAGCAGGGGCGAAAGGCTGCCGAGCAGCGCGACGAGACGGACAATCATGGGACGGATCATGGGACGAACGGCAGCAGTCTAGCTGGCACCCACAGCAACTCAACCCCAAAGGCAGGCATCTTTTGCCGCTCCTTGACTGCGGTGGCTCGCCACCGCTTAGCCAAGCCTAGGACTGCGGTGGCTCGCCACCGCCCTAGTTAGCCAGCTTGCTGGCGAGTGTGCATCACCGCGGAACCTCATGCACAGCTCCGCCCCACGGCGGGCAAGCCCGCCCCGCCCAAGGCGGGGGCAAGCCCCCGCACTCCGCACTCCGCGCGGCAGCTCGCTGGCGAGTGTGTGCCTAGGAGTGCGGTGGCTCGCCACCGCCCTAGCTAGCCAGCTTGCTGGCGAGTGTGCATCACAGCGGCACCTCATGCACAGCTCCGCGCCACGGCGGGCAAGCCCGCCCCGCCCAAGGCGGGGGCAAGCCCCCGCACTCCGCACTCCGCGCGGCGGCTCGCTGGCGAGTGTGTGCCTAGGAGTGCGGTG
>WBXE01000110.1 GCA_008932955.1 Verrucomicrobiota bacterium | reverse complement strand
TGGTGAATTTTGATGTACTCCGGGGGCTGGGCCTCGACGATGGCGATGCCCGGGCACATGATCCGCGCGTCGCTGATTCGGGTGCCGGTTTTCACCCCGAAGGCCTTGGCCTCGTAGGAGGCCGCGATACAGCACGAGCTTTCGGCCATGACCGGCGCCACGCCCACCGGCCGCCCGCGCAGTGCGGGGTTCAAATGTTGTTCGACGGATGCGAAAAAGGAGTCGCAGTCGATGAATAGGGCGGTCAGAGGGAGGTCCACGGCTAGGCCACAATGAATCGGGTCGCCGCGCGAGTCAACCCTTAAACTGTTCTAAAGAACAGTTTTTTTAAACCTGGAAAACGGAAATTAACGCGCTGCAATGAGAATAAAAACCACGGATTACACGGAATTACACGGATTTTTTGGTGTGGGATATTTCACCATTTGCAACTTCGAAGAAGTTGCAAATGAAACCTCTTTCAATCTGTGTAAGCCGTGTAATTCGCCTGATTATTTGCAAAGTAGTCAGTCAGGTGATCTCGCGGCGCTCGGTTGTGGTTAATCTATCCGACTGCCAGCATCCAACTTCGGAGTTCGGGTTAGACGGGTGCGCAAACCCCTCTTTTTCTTCATTTGTACTGAAACGTCCCGTTAGAAGGGATCGTCCGAAAGATAACCCCCGCAGGCGGCGTATCCCGCAGCCTCATGCACCGCGCTGACCTGCAGATTCGAAAACACCTGTTTTATGGGCTTGCCATGGTTCTGTTAGCCGGGTACGCGCTGGCGGAGCAAGCGCCGGCAAATTCCGCTAGTGGCGAGGATCCCGCAGTCCCGCATCTACGGACGACGGTGTTAGTGCCATTGCCGCAGGGCCCCTCATGGCAGGACCTGGCATTTCTGGCGGCGGTGCCGGCGGCCACCGTGGCCAACGAAGGAGCGCCCTCGCTCATCGCGCTGGAAGCAACGGGTGAAATTTCCCCTGAGGTCCTCGACTATGCCAGCCGCTACCATCCGGACCAGGTGGTTTTGCTAGGCGGCTCCGGCAACCCGGCGGAAGTGGCCGGACGGACTTGCAAACGCATTGAGGCCGCAGCGGCGGATGAGGCGGCGTGCAAGTTATGTCAATGGTTCTGGCCAAGCTGCCAAACGGTGGTGATCTGCCCGGAGTCCGATTATGAGTCGGCGGTGGTGGCGGCGGCCCTCGCCGCGCGCCTGCGAGCTCCACTGCTGTTTGCCGGTCCCAACCAGCTATCGGATGCCACCCGCCGGGAAATCCAGCGGCTGGCCGCACGGGAACTGATCGTCGTCGGCCACTGTGCTAAACAAGTGCACGCGCTCCAACCCGCCCCCCAACAAATCACCGAACTCCCCGCAGCGACGGATGTCATGGCTTGGGTAAACCAGCGTCACTTGGCCGTCAACTATCTAGCTGCACTCAACCCGTTGGATAGATATCGCACGGTCATAGGCAAATTATCGCTCGCTGGAGTGCTGCTCGCCGCAGGACGTGACGGACTCGTTGCGCCACTGGCATTGGAGACTCGTTGGAAAACCCCATTCAGTGGCACCGTCATGCAGGACAAACTGCCGCCCAATTTCCCCCAATCTACAGCACCACCTAAAACCGGCCAGATCGCTCTAGATGGACTTACCAAAAATTTCCTCCTCACCGGCCAGTCCAAGGAGCGGGATCTACATGTCTATTTTGATTTGAATGGTGACGGCGCCTATCAGGGAGCCGGCGAAGGTCCCTTTGCCACCGGCGATACGGTGCAGTTTGCTGGAAAGCGTTATGTGATCACGCTCGGCACCAAGAACGGTTTCGGCAACGCGGATGTGAGGCTGACGTGGCCGAGCGCCGAAGAACTGACCGTGCAGCTGCGTGGCTATTACCAAGCGCTGGGTGCCGCTCCCGAATATCTATGCCTCGTCGGATTCCCCGATGCCATCCCCCAAGCCATCCGCGGCAATCTGGGCGTGGTCCCCGAAGTCACCACCGACCTGCCATATGCCAACGCGGACGACGACCCGTTCGCCGAAATCTGCGTGGCTCGAGTCATAGCGGAAAACGCCTCCTTCGCGACGCTCTATGCCAGCCGCGCGCTCACCTACCCGTCGCTTCTAACATCCGAATGGCAGGACCGGGCCTGCTTGGCTCAATGGGAGAATACTTCCGGCAAACTGCTGGAAAACGCTGGGTTTGATGCCTCCTATCGCCACCGCAGCGAGGACTTGCCATGGGCGAATCCGCCCGCCGATGGCAAAAAAGGCAAACGGGTTTCAACTTTCAGTCAGGACTCACCGTTGACGCGTTGCGCGATCATCACCCACATGGATCATTCGTGGTGGCGCGAACTCGGCGGCACTTTCGGCTGGGACGCCGATGTGCTTCTGGCACCCGCAGTGGTAGAGTCCGGCGGTTGTCTAACGGCGGCTCTCGATCGCGAACCCGACTTTCGTTCGGTGGTGGCCCGCCTGCTGAGAAAAGGTGCCGTGGCATTTGTCGGCAATGCAAGGGAAGGTTGTGCGCCGCAAGAACTCCAGCGCATGGAGTTTTGGACTGCCGTGCTCGCCGGTAAGACCATTGGACAGGCCCACCGCCAATCTATCAACAGCGCCATAACTACCATCTTGGACAAGGGACAAGACCATGCGCAGGACTTCGACTATCAGGTGCATATCCGCACGCTGTTCGGCGACCCGGCATTCCGCATGCATGTGCCCTCCCCTCTCCGCTCGGCAGCGGCGCGGACCAGCGTGAATGGTGACAAGATCACGGTCCATGCGCCAGCCGCTTGGTGGCCGGTGAAAATGCTCGTCCCAAGCGACTGGAAGCAATGGACAGGCAAGGATCTTTATGTGCTGCGCGGCGCCGGCACCTATGCCCTGCGCAAGTGGTGCGACGAGGAATACGACCGCGAGGAAACCTGCGTGACTGCAGAATTCACCACCCGCCGCCAGATCGCCCGTATCGAACAGCTCCAGCAACCACCCGCCCCGCTCGGCATCAAGGGGTCCTGGCATGCGGACCGCAATCCCAACGGCTCCACCACCTATCGCTGGGTGGTTCGTCTAGCAGATTTTAACCAACAAAAGGGAAGCATCATCAACGCAGTGGAGCAGCTTGACTATCAGATTTTTTGGCAATGATGCACTCCTGCGCTCTTCCTCTAGCCAGTACCTGCGGCGTATCTGCCGATGCCGTCGCCGTCCGCCGCTTAATAAATCCACCACCCACCACAGCCCCATGTCCCCCAAACTACGCATTCACTCCATCATCACCCGTTTTCCCGCCTTTTGGTCTGGCTTGCACGTGCGTGGTGCAGCAAAGCTTGCCCACCATATCTATCAAAACTTTTCACCCGACAATCTAATTTCTTGTCGACTACTGGAACGACTCATAGGGGGATTGACATGCCGCTCATGTATCCTGATTCCTCTATTATTATGTGTAGTTCCGTCTGCGCTGCTGGGGCAAACTAGCGAACCCTTCAGCCTCGAACAGATCCCGGGTGGACAAGCTCCTCAGGGCTGCGTGGAAATCCAGGGGGTATCCGCCGGAGCTTTCAATCCCGCGCTGTGGGAGAACGATCAACTCCACTGGGTTCCCGATGTTCGCATGCCTCTTCTGGCGCCACGCATGGGTGGGGCATACCGCAATATCTACGCTCCCAGCGCTATTGAAGAAGACGATGGCTGGCGCTTGTTCTATAGCGGATGGGATGGCATCGAATCGGGCACCGATCGGATTTTTAGCGCTAAAACTCCTGATTTTATCGACTTTTATGATCGCCACACCGTCATCGACAACGGCGAAGTGACTCACGTATCCAATGTGAATGTGCAGAAGATGCCCAACGGGTCGCTTCACATGCTCGCCACCGCCTGGCCTGATGCGAATAAGGTGAACAAACCCATTTGCTTTTTCAGTCCTGATGGCAAGACCTGGAATGGCTCGCCCGAACCCTATGGAGCCAAGCGTAAGGACTTCGTCAAAATGGCAGGCTACGAGGGATACGAGTTGGGCGACTTGAATGGAGCGAACGTTCTACTTCACGATCAAGGTAAGTTTTTCCTGTATTTCTCTAACTGGAGAGATAAGGGCAAATTGTACTGGGCAGTTGGAGACACGCCGACGAGTTTTCGCTTCGGAGGCACCTCGCTCACAACCATTCATGCCCCGAATGACGTCAAGAAATTCAACCAAGCGGGCAAGGATTGGTATCTGATGGCCCTGCACAGAAAAGGAGATGCCGGCGGGCTAGGGGTAAAAGATGCCGACAAACTCTGGTACAGTTTGTCAAATAACGGCAAGACTTTCGGCCCGGAGCACCGACTGCCCGGCGCGCGCGAGGAGATGGACCGATACATCTTCGCCGTCGGTTTCCTCACTCGCAAGGACAGGGTTCTTGGAGTGCTGTATGGTGCCGGTCCCTCGGTGCAATGCGCACGCAATCAGATTTTCGGCTATTGGTTGCAAAAGCGTGTGCAGATCTCGGCCAAGCTCGACTACAATGTTGGCAACGGCGCGGAATATGAAGCGCAAGGCGCTCTGGGCCCGGATCGGCAGTGGATCAAGCTTCCGCTCGGCGAGGCCTTCGACGGCAAGCTCAGCGTATTTTCCGAGGATGGTGTCACGCTGTTATGGAGCACGCCTGTGAAGCTGGCACCAGGAGGAGTCTACCGGTTGAAGGCCGGAAACACCCAGGCACCGCATTGAGCCGCAGCATTGCTGCGCGCAGGGATCAAGCCCCCGGCAAAAAACTCCGACAGGTGACGCCTTCACAGACGGTGATGGCCTTGCCTTCGCCGTGGGTGAAGACGGCACGCGGGAAGTACGCTGCGTGGAGCTGTTTTACAGTTAGAGAAGGTGCTGCAATCGGTATTTGGAATTTCATGACCCCACGTTCGTGCAGATCGAGTGCGGCTAACAACAGTGGCGCGGTGATGGCCTGGGTCTCCAGCGCGTGGCATCCAGCGCGCAACAGTATCTCGGCACGTGCCGCATGCTCGGGCGCATCCGACAAGATCGCAAGTTTGAGTAAGTTTTCTGCCGCGAGGTGATTTGGCGACGGTTCAGCGCCATCGTAATCTTCGCGGATGACCCGCAGGGTGTTGCCGCTCAGAGCTGGGCGCATGACGTATCCCGCGCTAGTCTCATCCCAGAAATCGGTGTCTAATTTGTCTTGGAGTTGGAGTGCCCAGTCGAGCCAACCCGCTGCCGGCGACACAGCCTCAAGTTCGATGAGTCCGCAGATGAGCGCCACATAGTCGGCTGGGAAGGCTGGCGTGTTGCCGCGCTGTCCACGCCATGAGCGGAACAGACAGCTACCATCCCATAACTCGCGTTTGATGAACTCTGCCGCTCGAGTGGCCGCTGCCGCTAGGTCTGCACGCTCTAACACCCGTGCGCCGCGGGCCATGGCACCGAGGGTCAGTCCGTTCCATGCGGTGATGATCTTGTCGTCGCGGTGCGGCGGGGGGCGTTGCGCCCGCACGGCTGCTAGCTTGCCCATCGCCGCAGCAAGGCATTCGCGGACGGCGCTCTGCGTGCAATCAAACAATTCGGCTAGGGCATCGTCGCTCATGGCACGGAACAAGGTGTTTTGTCCGATCAATTCGCCGTGCGGATCGCTGGCTGGACGGGCGTTGCCGTCGGCCTGCAGGCCAAACGCCGCGCTGAATATAGCGGCATCGCGCGGTGCCAGCAAGGCCTCTATCTCAGCTGCTGCCCAGGTCCAGAACGCACCCTCGCGCTTGTGATCAGCCTGTGGCGTGGGCAGGCTGTCGGCATCTTCCGCTGCATGATATGCGCCGCCGGGATCACGCAGGATTTCCACTAGATAACGGAAAATCCCCTCGCTCACGTCACGGAATAATGCCTCGCCTGATATCTGCCAGGCGTCGAGATAGGCCATCGCGAGCTGGGCCTGGTCGTAGAGCATTTTTTCGTAATGCGGCACGTGCCAGTAGCGGTCGACCGAGTAGCGGTGGAAGCCGCCGCCGAGTTGGTCGTGGAGTCCACCAGCGGCCATGGCGCGCAAGGTTGTGGCACTCATATTCCAGGCCATGTGACCCTCGTCGCTGTCCCTGCCAAAGCGGTCGCTCAATTGCATCAGCGCTCTAACGACGACAGGGCGTGGGAATTTCGGTGCCCCGCCCCAGCCGCCCCACTCGTCATCAAACACGGACTCACAGTAATTGATGAAATCCGCGTGGGCTTTTCTATCGGGCAGACCGGGGGTGGCCACTGGCTTGCTAGCCTCGAGCCGCAGGTGCTCCATCATGCTGGAGGCGTTGGTTTCAAGTTGGGTGCGTTCATTGCGCCACAAGTGACCGAGTTGTTCGCAGACCCGCGTAAAGCCCGGTCTTCCGTGGCGGTTGTCGGGCGGGAAATAAGTGCCACCGAATACCGGTGCCCCTGCTGGCGTGAGCCAGACGCTCATGGGCCAACCGCCCTGGCCGGTGGTGGCCTGCACATAGGCCATGTAGGTGGCATCGATATCCGGGCGTTCCTCGCGGTCCACCTTCACACTGATGAAATGGCGGTTGATGACCTCAGCCACCTGTGGGTTTTCGAAGCTCTCATGCTCCATCACATGGCACCAGTGGCACGTCGAGTAGCCGATAGAGAGGAAAACGAGTTTATTTTCGCTGCGGGCCCGGGCGAATGCCTGCTCGCTCCATGGTTGCCAGTCCACCGGGTTGTGGGCGTGTTGCAGCAGGTAGGGCGAGGTTTCGTGGATCAGTGCATTGGGCATCGTTGAATAGGATCAGGAGAACAACACGGGCGGGTCGCCTAGAACACAGGTTTCCAACCTGTGACGGAAGACAGCGCTGCCAGCCTGGAAGCCCATGAAACGACAGGCTGCCAGCCCGTCGTCCATGCCAGGCTGGTAGCCTATCATTGCCTCAGCAATCTATCAATAACGGTAGCTGTCGGTCTTGTATGGGCCTGCCACCGGCACGCCGATGTAGTCGGCTTGGTCGGGGCTGAGCTGGGTGAGCTTGGCACCGATTTTGGCGAGGTGGAGGCGGGCGACTTCCTCGTCGAGGACTTTGGACAACACCATGACTTGGCCGGCTTGATAGACGTCCTTATTTTTCCAGAGGTCGATTTGGGCGAGCGTCTGGTTGGTGAAGCTATTGGACATGACGAAGCTCGGGTGGCCGGTGGCGCAACCGAGGTTGACCAAGCGGCCTTCGGCGAGCATGTAGATGCAGTTGCCGGTGGGGAACGTGTACTTGTCGACCTGCGGCTTGATGTTTTTTCTAACCACGCCGGGGGCGTTATTGAGCTTGTCGATTTGGATTTCGTTATCGAAGTGGCCGATATTGCAGACGATAGCCTGGTCCTTCATTTTCTCCATGTGCTCAAGGCGAATGATATCCTTGTTGCCGGTGGTGGTGACGTAGATGTCGCCCCAGCCGAGGGTGTCCTCGACGGGCAGCACGCGGAAGCCTTCCATCGCGGCTTGCAGCGCGCAAATTGGATCCACTTCGGTGACGACCACTTGGGCGCCCTGGCCACGCAGCGCTTGGGCGCAGCCTTTGCCGACGTCACCGTAGCCGCAGACCACGCCGACCTTGCCGGAGATCATCACATCGGTGGCACGCTTGATGCCATCGACGAGCGACTCGCGGCAACCGTAGAGGTTGTCGAATTTCGCCTTGGTGACCGAGTCATTGACGTTGATGGCGGGCACCAGCAGGGTGCCGGCCTT
>WBXE01000109.1 GCA_008932955.1 Verrucomicrobiota bacterium | reverse complement strand
GCCATCGCCCTCCCCGATAGATTTCTTCCTCGCCTCCACCAATTCCGCTGCCACACCCGCCACCACCGCCTCGGAATATAGCCCGCCAAGACGTTGCAGTAACTCCTCGTCACTTAACCCGCCTTCCGCCATCCGCGGCACCTCCAACAGCAAATGAAAATGGTTAGACATCACGCAGTACGCCAACATCCGGCAGCCCGAGAAATTCTCATACATCCGCATGTGCATCCGAAACGCCTCGCACTCCCTTTCCTCAAACACAAACCGCCGATCCACCACCCGCGAGATACAGTGGTAAATCACCGGCTTCGTCGCTGAATCCTTCCAACCCGCCAGCCAGCGTGACTTGCGCATATGTCCACCATACCTCAGAAAAACACGCAATCCACCAGATTCTCTACTATTTATCTGTCACCTAGTAACAAGCTGAGCTGGCTCGCCGGGAGGCACCGCTAAAGAGCGTGAACTTCGCGGTGGCTGTGGTTCACTGGCGCGGATGAGTCGCAACCAAGGCCGCAAAACCACTCGCGCAGGAGCGGGCCTGACGCCGGATCCTTTCGGGGCGCTGGCCAAACTCGGTAATTTACCTGCGGGACCTGGGGACCCGCAGGATTGCGCAGCAGTCATTCCGGTGAAAACCTCCCAACGGGGGCTGAGACCACTGAGCCACACGGCTCACAAATTTCTTGCCATTGGGAGCGACTCTTGCGAGGTCTGAGCCACTCCGGCTCTCTGACGCGCCGGGTACCGACCAGCTCGCCAACCCCCTTGCAACCCCCAGAGAAATGTTAGCTAATGGCCACCCACAAGCTGGAGGCGGCGTGCATTGGCTGTCGTGGCGGCGCTTGCGGGCGCTGTGCTGGAAAGAGACGCTGCAGATTTTTCGCGATCCGAGCAGCATCCTCATCGCGTTTTTAATGCCGCTGCTGATGCTCTTCATCTTCGGCTACGGCATAAACCTGGATTTTTCGCGGCTGCGCATCGGCCTGCGGATGGAGGATAGCGGAGCGGAAGCCACGGCCCTGAGGGCGGCGCTCAACGCCTCGCCGTGGCTGGAACTGCGCGCCTACGACTCGCGAGCGGGCTTGGAACTGGCACTGATGAACTCGCAAATCCGCGGCTATGTGATCATTCCAGGGGATTTCTCGCGCAAGCTCAAGCAAGGTGGGACCACTGCGCCGCTGCAGGTGGTGGCCGACGGCTCGGAGCCTAACATCGCGCAGTTTGTGCGGGCAACCGTTAGTGGCGTGTGGCAGACGTGGCAGGCACAGCGGGCCGAGGATCGCGGTGATACCCTGCGGCGAGAGATTACGTTAGAGCCGCGGATGTGGTTCAACTCATCGGCGGAGAGCCGCAATTTCATCATCCCAGGGTCGATCACGGTGATCATGACGGTCATCGGTGCCTTGCTCACCTCGCTGGTGGTGGCGCGCGAATGGGAGCGCGGCACGATGGAGGCGCTGCTGGCCTCGCCGGTGACTCGCACGGAATTGCTGTTGAGCAAGATCTTGCCGTACTACGCGTTGGGCATGATCTCGCTGCTGCTGTGCGTGGGCGTGGCGCACTGGGTGCTGCTGGTGCCATTCCGCGGCACCTTGCTGGCGCTGTGGGTCGTCGGCTCGTTATTCCTGCTGAGTGTGTTAGGTATCGGGCTGGCGATCTCCACGGGCATGCGCAATCAATTCAACGCGGCACAGGCGGCGTTGAATGCGGCGTTTCTGCCGGCGGTGATGTTGTCTGGCTTCATCTATGAAATTTCGAGCATGCCGGTATTTTTGCGCGGGGTGACGCGGATCGTTCCGGCGCGCTATTTCGTGTCATCGATGCAGACAATCTTCCAGGCTGGCACGCTGTGGAAGTTGCTGTTGCCGGATATTTTCATGTTAGGCTGCACCACCGTGGTGTTCATCGGGCTCACGGCAAAGCTCACCAAAAGGAGGATGGAATGAAATTTTTCAGTCGCATTGATGCGCTGGTGCGCAAGGAATTCCAGTCGCTGCTCAGCACCAAGAGTGGTCGGATGCTACTGATCATGCCGGTGGTGTTGCAGACGGCGTTATTTCCGTTTGCGGCGACCTTGGAGGTGAAAAACGCGTCGCTGGCGGTGTTCAACGAAGACCGCGGCCTGGCCTCGGTCGAGATGACGCAACGCTTTGCCGCCTCGGCTGCCTTCACCCACATCGTGCCGGTATGGACTGCCAACGAGTTAGAGCGTGCCATCGGCACGCGCGAGGCATTGTTAGCGGTGCATATCCCGGCGGATTTTTCCCAGCGCCTGGCAACGGCGCAACCCTCGCCGGTGCAGGTGATTTTAGACGGCCGCCGCTCCAATAGCTCGCAGATCGCCTTCAACTACCTGCAAAATGTGTTAGACGGATTTTTACAAGACCGGGCGGCGGCGGAGGGGCGGGTGATGCCCTCGGAGATTGTGGTGCGCAACGGGTTTGTGACCAATTTGGAATACAAGTATTTCATCCTGCCCAGTCTGGTGGCCATCATCACCACTATTGGCTCACTGATCGTCACCGCCCTGTCGGTGGCCCGCGAGCGCGAGCAAGGCACCTTTGAGCAATTGTTGGTGTCGCCACTCTCGCCGGAGATGATCATGATCGGCAAGGCGGTACCGGCGGTGGTGGTGGGATTTTTCCAAGCCACCCTCATTCTCACTGCGGCGGTGTTTATCTATCACATCCCGTTCCGCGGCAGCTTGGCCTTGCTCTACGGGGCGATGTTTTTCTATACGCTGGCGCTGGTGGGGGTGGGATTGTTCATTTCCTCGATCAGCAAAACCCAACAGCAGGCATTTCTCGGCGCCTTCGTGTTCATGGTGCCGGCCATCCTGCTCTCCGGCTACACCGCACCGGTGGAAAACATGCCGCTGTGGCTCCAGCACCTGACCTGGGTCAACCCGGTGCGCCATTTTGTGGAAATCGTCAAAGGCGTTTTTCTCAAGGACGCCTCGTTTTCCCGGGTACTCACGCTGATGCTACCGTTGCTAGTGATTAGCTGCGCCACCCTCACGCTGGCCGCGCTGATGTTCCGCCGCAAAGCCGCGTGAACCATGCGCCCGAACGCCGAAGTTGGATCCTAGAAGTCGGATAGATTAGCCACAGATTACACAGATTGAAATAGGTTCAATTTGTAGCATTTTCGAAATTGCAAATGGTGAAATATTCCGTTCGAAAAATCCGTGTAATCTGCGTAATCTGTGGTTTTAGGTTTCCCCACTAACTCGGCCCGGATGCGGCATGGTAGGGAGCGACGACCTTACTGTCGTCGTGCGGAAGCAACGCCCATGAATCGAGCTTTCGGCACTCATTCATGGCCAGCTCTTCCGCTACCACCACACGAATGTGGTGGCTCCTTAGCCCAAGTTACTCCAAGTGCCACACCAACCGCAGCGCGGGTTCCGGGGCTAGAAAGGGCAATAGAAACCACTGTGCTCTCACGCATTGGCTAGCCATGGGCAAGCCGGCTCAAGCCGGCGCTCCTTTGGTTGCACAAAAAAACTCCGCGCACGGACGGGCCATGCGCGGAGCGGGAGTTATATAATCAATGGTTACGGCTCAGAACGCAGCCCGCAGGCCGAGGTTGACGCCGTTGTAATCAGCGTTGTCGCCACTGGTGGAATACTCACCCAGATAGCCGACATCCGCGAAGCACGAATCGGTCAAGCCGATGACCACCCCACCACGCAGGATGATAGAATCCGAGGCGAGGTTAATCGGTGAATTCACACTGAAGGAAGCGCCCTGGGAGCTCGCCGTATAACCATTGCTTTTGCCATCGAACTCACGCGCCCATTGGGCACTGAGGTAAGGGCGCACCTTGGAACTTAAGGTGAACTCGGCACGCAGACCCAGCAGCGTGCGCAGGCTCGTCAGAGTGTCGGAGGAATACGACATGCTGGGCAGCGTGGCACCTGGAGCGAGGCTACCGTTCAAGGTTGACTTGACCATTTCCACACCGAAGGTCGGACCCCAGGTGCAGAAGCTCTCTTCCATCAGGTAGGCACCGGACAGCAAGGCTTGGAAGCTGTTGCCATCAGGATTGAAGTTTAGGACGCTCGCCAGCGGTGTTCCGACAAATGTGGTAGGGCTTGTAGTGGTGGTCGTCTTGTTATGCGAACCGCCGATATAGCCATTGAGCTGCCAACCCGTGGCAGCACCCACGCCGGCATATGCACCGTAAGCCAGCGACTCGTTGCTCGAGTTATCGGTGAGATTGGCATTGGCATAAGAGACGAGGCCACCGAAATGGATGGTGTCGATGGCGCTGCCACCCAAGCCCATGGTGTAGCGGCTGGCAGAGCCAGATCCGAGGTAACTGTTGGCGTTGTAGTTGGCCCACACGTGGTTGTTGCTCGGGAACAGGCTGTCACCAAGGTTTTGCTGTTCCACAATGCGATGGATTTCCCGTGCGCTCACCTCCGAATACGCCAGAGACGCTTGGAAATTCGTTGGCGCGTAGCCATTGAGCACACCGGCCACCGTGGCGGCGCTGCTGTAGTCGAGGTAGCCTAGGAAATCCGCCAAGAGTGGATTGGTCAGCGAGTTGGCCACCTGGCTGTTGAGAGCGCTGCCAAGCTGTTGGCCGTCTGTGCTCAACCCAGCCACGGTGTCATAGTGGTGCACCACCGTCACGTAGCTGTCATTGACATTCTGCCCCAGCGCCACATTGCCGCCGGTCACGCTCAATGACACGGTGGAACTGGTGAAATTCTGGTAGGGACCTGGGACGAGGACAGGATTCGCGATGAATGTACCGGTGTCGGTGCTTGCGGCGTTCAGGTGGAAGTTGGCGGCACTGTATTGACCGGTGCGAGTACCAGTGACGGCGAGGACGCGGGTACTGGTGCTTTGTAGCGGTGCATCGAGGGTGGTGGGAGAAACCGAGATAGTGGCTCCGGAAATGCTGGCATTGCCGGTGACCGAGAGCAAATCGCTGGTTTGGTTGACGGGGTTCATATTCACCAAAAGGCTACCGCCGGTGACGTTGAGCGCGGAGATGGTGAGGTTGCCGATGGCCATAGGCGCAGTGCCCGGGGTGAACCTGCCACCCGTCTGGATGACATTGGCATTCCAGATACCGGTACCACCCAGCACTTCCATGGCGGTGCTACTCAGTCCTCCCCCGAGATTAATGGTGGCTGCGGCAGAGCCGGAGTTGATGGTGCCATTCAAAAACAGGACCCCGTCATTGGTCACGGTGATGACACTAGCGGCGGTGATGTTTCCATTGATAGTCGCCATCCCGGCGCCGGTTTTGTTGATGAATTCAAAGTTGCTCACATTGCCGTTGATAATAGCGGTGTTCCCACTAACCCCGGTGAAGCTGAGCGTGTCGTTGATTCCCGCGCCACCGTCCACTGCAGTCCCTGGAGCCCCTGCAATAATGGCGTTGATGGTACCGGCTTTGAAATTCAAAGTGTCATCACCGGCCCCCAAACTCACCGCAGTGATACCGTTGATGGTGCCGCCATTCATGTTGAGAGTGTCGTTTGCTGTGCCAGTAGAGTTCAAGCCGAACGCGCTCGAAGTCGCGGCGCTTGCGCCAATGCTGCCGATATTGCCGCTGTTGGTAATCGAATTAGCCACACCCCCGGTCAGCAATATGCCAGTGGCGAGATTACCGGTGGAGGTGGTGCTGGTAGCCGAGGCCGCAGTGATGGTGCCGGTATTGGTGATGGTGCCGCTGGCGAGTTGCACGCCATTGCCGGTAGCCGCAGCTGTGGCGACGCCGCCAATGGTGCCAGTAGCGTTGATGGTGCCACTGTTGGTGATGCTGGCACCTGTGGTCGCCAACACGCCAGAGCCAGCAGCCGCCGAGGCGGTGATGGCGTTGCTATTGGTTAAAATCAGTCCTGTAGTAGCGCTAACCCCGGCAGCGCCACCGCTAATCGAGCTTCCGACGTTATTGGTGATGGTGGCATTGGTGGTCGCCAGCACGCCAGAGCCAGTAGCAGCAGTGGCGGTGATCGAGCTGCTATTGGTCAGCGTCAGTCCATTGTCTGCTTTGACACCGGTGGCGGCGCCGGTGATGGCGCCGGTATTGGTGATGCTGCCGATTCCGCTGATGCCGGTGGTGAGCTGAACGCCACTGCCAGTCGCCCCAGTAGCGGAAATGCTGCCGCTATTAGTGATGCTGGCACCTGTGGTCGCCAGCACGCCAGAGCCAGTAAGAGCAGTGGCGGTGATCGAGCTATTGTTGATCAAAGTCAATCCTGTGGCAGCACTGACGCCGGCGCTGACACCGCTGATGGTGCCTCCGACGCTATTGGTGATGGTAGCGCTGGTGCCTGCAGCCAGCAAAATCCCTTGGACCGTCCCGGAACTGATCGCGCCGGCGTTGGTGATGGTAGAGCCGGTGCCAACAGTCAGCGAGATCCCTTGGGCCGTATTGGAACTGATCACACCGGTCGCCGTGTTAGTGAGGGTGGTAGCGGCAGATGCCGTCACGCCGGCACTGTTGTTCGTGGTCAAGGCCGTCAAACTGCCAGAGTTGCTTAGCGTAAAACTGGGCAAAGTAATGCTCACAGGGGAGGAGGTTCCAGCATTGCCGGTGAGCGTGCTATTCAAGACCACGGTGATCGTCCCGGCGGGATTCGTCGACACGAGGGTATCGGCCAAGGGAGCGCCCGCTACGGTGGTATAACCGCCAGACGCAGGGGTGGAGGCAGCCTGTGCCAGGGTGATAGACGCGGAGATGGCGAGGGCCCAGATGGCGAGTTTATTGGTGTTTTTCAGTTTCATCGATGGTGGTGTTGGATGTGTTGATTGGTCTTGGAAAGCGGGTTAAAGCGGGCAGTGCGCAGTCTGCGGGCCCGGTCTGCTGACGCTAAAACGGCGTCATGCAGTGCAACTGAGAGGGGCTGGGCGTGGCTCATCGGCAGATACGATAGGGGAAAAAGTTGCGCGAAAGTGGCGACTAGGCCTAGCAAGGTCAAGAAAATTGTTCAGCTATGCGAACTTTGCCCGTCCGTTGCCACGGGGGCGACCGGCCATCCGGCTTACGCTTGAAGATGGAGATTCAAACCGCAGATGGACGCGAACGAACCCACTTAAACTGACAGTATCGGGGTGGCGGGAGGGATAATGAGGGTTGTGCCGAAGATGCAAGGGGGCTAGCTTGCGGGCGTTCCTGCACGGCAGGAGCGTGCCCAGCCATGAAAAAGTGCCCCTACTGCGCCGAGGAGATTCAAGAAGAAGCGATCAAATGCAAGCACTGCGGCGAGTTTTTAGACAGTTCTGGCCAGAGGCGGATTGCGGCGGCGAGCACAAGCGGGCCGTGGTATTGCGGGCCGACGATGCTGGTGATGTCCATCCTGACCGTTGGCCCGCTGGCCTTGCCGCTGGTCTGGATCCATCCGCGGCTCAAACCGGTGTGGAAAATCGCCATCAGCGCGCTGGTGTTGCTGCTGAGCTGGTACGCGCTGCAAGCATGCCTCGAATTCGTCAAACTCTTCAAAGAGGCGGCGAAAATGCTCGATTTCAAATGACCCGCCCGCGGTGTGCGGCAGCTTGCTGCCGAGTGCCGGCTCCGCCGCGGAGTGCGGCAGCTTGCTGCCGCCTGGCCAAGCCAGCTTGCTGGCGAGTGCCGACTCTCCCGCAGAGTGCGGCAGCTCCGCGCCCGCAGCGGGCAAGCCCGCCCCCTTCCGGGCGGGGGCAAGCCCCCGCACTCCAAGCCAGCTTGCTGGCGAGTGCCGACTCTCCCGCAGAGTGCGGCAGCTCCGCGCCCGCGGCGG
>WBXE01000108.1 GCA_008932955.1 Verrucomicrobiota bacterium | reverse complement strand
GTGGCCACCGCCCTGCTGCTGCCCAAGGATGTGGAGGACCGCACGCTCTACACGATTCTGGCCAAGCCGGTGCCGCGCCTCGATTATCTGGCGGGAAAATTATTAGGAGTGATATTGCTGGTGTTGGTGTCGCTGGCGCTAATGGATGTGCTGATGACCGCGGTGTTGCAAATCCGCACATCAATGATTCTGAGCGGGCAGCTGGAATTGGCCCACTCGCGCGGTTGGTCGGCAGCAGAAATCGCCTCGCTGCGCAGTGACATCCTCGGCCAGGGGCCTAACGCCTCGTTGCAAGGCGCGGTGTTCGTGGTATTTCTGCGGGCCTCGATCATGGCGTCGCTGGCCTTGCTCATTTCCACTTTCTCCTCGAGCACGCTGTTCACCAGCATCATCAGTTTCCTGATCTACTTCATCGGTCATTTCCAAGCCGATGCGCGCGACGTGTTTCTCGGAGCCGGCTCCGGCTCGATGACACGCGCCATTTCGCTCTTACTGGCGCTGGCGCTACCGGATTTCCACCTCTTCAATGAATTTGATGCGGTGATCCAAGGCCAGGTGATGCCGCTCATCCTGTTGGGAAAACTCACCGGCATCGGGCTGTTCTACGCGGGTTTCTATCTGATTGCGTCATGGTTCATTTTCGCCGAAAAGGAATTCTAACTAGTGAATTTTCCGACTAACTTGCAGATTTACCGCAGAGGCGCAAAGGACGCCAAGGGGCGTAAAGTGGAACGGGGTATCGAGAAAAATCCTGTCTTACTCTGCGTCCCTTTGCGACCTTTGCGGCTTTGCGGTGAGGTTTCGGAAGTTACTCTATATTCCGTTCCATGATGAAACGCTGGCGCAGACCGTTGATTGTGTTAGCCGCGGCGCTGCTGGCGGGGGCCCTGCGTCTGCCGTTAGAGTCCGCGCTCACCGCCCAACTGCGTGCCGCCGGCCTGCTCGCAGCCCCCTTGCCCGTCGGCACCCGCGATAAAATCGGCCAGACCAGCGCTGCGGTCGCGCTCGGCGGCTTGCGCACGCTGGTGGCCACTTTCCTCAACTTGCGGGCCTACACGTATTTCACTGAAACCCGCTGGGATGATGTTGCGAGCACCTTCGACACGATAGTCGAATTGGCCCCCCAGACTATTTACTATTGGCAAACTGGTGCCTGGCATCAGGCGTACAACGCCTCGTCCTACTATCGGAACGACTCGGAGCTGCCGCCGCTGCGTCGCGAAGCCGCCTGGCGCGCCGCAGTGCTCAAGGGGCGGGAGTTTCTCGAGCGCGGCATCCGCAGCAACCCCGGCGACCCCAAACTCAACACCTATCTCGGCTACCTGCTAACCGATCACTACAAATCCCGGGCCTTTCGCGATGCGGATGCCACGTTCCTAGCCGCTGCGCAGGCGTACCAACTCGCCGCCGACGCTCCCGACGCGCTGCCCTTCTTGCGCCGCTTCCAACTTTACGCCCTCGCGCGGGTTGCCGACCGCCAGACCGAGGCGCTCGCCCTCGCCCGCCAGCTCTATCAAAACCCAGGAAATCGCACGCCCACCATGCAGTGTGTTTATTTTGTCCTCGAAGTGGCCGCCAATGCCGACCTCATCGACCCGCAGCAGTTTGCCGTCGGCGTGTTTGGCACTCCGGAAAAAGCCTACGCCACCTTGGCGAATTATTGGTTGCGTACCAGCGAGAGATTGCCCGTCGACGGCGTGGCCAAGGCCCTCAAAGCCCTCGAAGCCCAACTTGCGATAGCTTCTGACAAGAGCGTTTTCCTGCAACACCCGCTTCACTACGCCGCCGATGAATGAGCTCGGGTGCCTAAAGCTTGCAATCTAACAACAAAAATCAGACTCCGAAGTTACATCTGAAATTCGATCATGAAACCACGGATTGCAGGGATTTTGCGGATTTTTTTGGATGTGGAATCGACCATGAGTCCCGTCTTCCTTTGCGCCTTTGCGCCTTGCGCGAGGCAATCTTTACATCCCGGCACCTTTGACAACTGACGACCATGCTGCCAAGCCATTCATCTCGATTAAGGGTTTTCTCGCGCAAAGGCGTAAGCCTCCCGACTAACTTGGCCCGGATGCAGCATGCTAGGGAGCGACGACCTTATTGTCGTCATGCGGAAGCAACGCCCATGAACCGAGCCTTCGGCACTCATTCATGGGCCGCGCTTCCGCTACCACCACACGAATGTGGTGGCTCCTTAGCTCAAGTTACTCCCAGTGCCACACGAGTCGCAGCGCGGGTTCTGGTGCTGAAAAGGAAAATGGACTTGGTGGTTAGGGTTCCCATTTTGGTATCTAGGGTAAAGGCGCTCTTGCTGGTGGCCGTCGCCATGACTCTCAGCGCTTGCGAAAAACAACGCCCTACTCCGCCGAGCGCCGCTGCGGTCGGCGCGGCCTTTGATTCCCAGGCACCAGCCACCCCCTCGCCGCTGGCCCGGCAACTCGCTGCCGCGCGCCTTGAGGTGGCCAACACCCGCTTGGAAAACCACGCGCAGGATGAGGCGCTGGCCTTACTGGTAGCTGCTTGCCAAGCCGATCCGACGTGTACGGCGGCCTTCACCCAGTTGCGCGAGCTTCTCGCGGAAACCGTCTGGAACATTCCCGTCACCGCTTTTCATCACCAATTGCCGGTCGAGCAACTGGCGTTTGTCGCGCCGGCGTCGCTATGGGTGAGTCTCGCCGAAGCCGCGCCAGATGGCTGCAACACCACCGTATTGTGGGATACCGAGGCGTTGAAAATCGATAGTGTCCTGTTCCCCGCCCGAGTTGCGACGACCCACAGCCTCGTTGTCGCCCAAAACCCACGCTCACTCGTCATTGAGCGCGGCGGCGGCGAGAGTGCCGTCACCTTGCTGTGCGCCGCCGACACCTTGCGCCCGATCTGCGACCTCGGCCCCATGCCGCCCAATTTAACCCCTCAGTCGGTGGTCGTTACGTCCGCCAATGGCCTGCTCATCGCCCATCCGGGTCGGGTCTCGGCCAGCGACCCACAACAGGTTTGGCGAATCCGCGATGCCGCCACCGGCGAAGTGGTTAACAGTTCAGCAGCGAGCGCGGAGGCGACCTCCCGCCCGCTGGCCGCCCAACTCGATTCCCGACGCTTGCGCGTGCTCCACGCTGATGGTTCGGTGTTGGAATTGCCCGTCTCGCCGGTGGAACCCGCCCGCCATAGTCCCACCGCCATTCCCTTAGTTCTATCGCATGCCCAGTTCAGCCCTGACGGAACCCGCGTGTTCGCCTTGGTCGATCAAGGGCCCAGCCAGCCCCCATGCCAGAGGATTTATCAAATCACTGACGCGCCTGGCAACCCCGGCCCGCAAATCGATGCCGCAGGTTCCAACATCCCCGACCGGGCCCACCTGCCCGGATGGCTGGTGAACTTGCCTTGGAGCCGTCAGGACACCGTGTGGAGCGGGCTGCTGCGCGATCATGGCAATCCGGATGAACCCCCGCCTATCCGGATTCAGGGCAATGACCTGAGGTTTGCCGGCAGCCATCGCGTCCCCATCCATAGCCAGTCGCCCATCACTGCAGTGGCATTTGGCCCGAACCTCGCCCTTATCGGCAGCGCCAATGGCAGCGTGGTAATGCATCGGTTCCTGCCGCTGCCCGCTGCCAGCCCTTACCCGCCAGCCGCCGGACCCATCGATATCACCCGGCTCAGCGTGTTGGCCGAAATCCTCTCCGGCCTGCATTTCATTGAAGCCACCTCCAGCTTTCTCAGCCTGACTGCCAAGCAACGGTTTGAATTGTTAGAAAATCTCCACGCCCAGCAGGCGGCCACGCTGCTGCCAGGGCTCGATTTCACCACCACGCTCACCGGCCTCAAGGCGCTCGCGCTGCGCGAAGCACCCGCCGCAGCCATCCAACCCCTGTGGGACCGCCTCATCCGCGCCGATGCTTCCGCCCGGACCTGGCCCCGCCTATTGCAACTCGCCCGCCCCTTGGCCGACACCCGCTGGCACCAGGATCTAACGGAGGAAGCGACCCGCCGCGGCGCCCCCCAAGCGTCCACCCAAGCCGCGCCAAGCGCCGATCCATCGCCATGGCTAGCCCCGCTGCGCATCCGCCACACCTTTGAGCAAGGCGATGGGGCCGCAATCCTGCGGGAAATCCAGGCGGCGGGTGACCACGGGCCGGCCGCGGCTACCGCGTTGGAATTGGCCTTGGATAGCGACACGCCGGAGTGGATCGAGGCCAGCCTCAGCTCGGCGAGCGGGTTGCCGCGGCTGTTGCGCACGCTGGCGCTTTCCCGCATTGCGTGGTTGCAACATCGCCGGGCCGACGCCATCTCACTGTGGCCGGATGATTTCCCCAGCTTTGAACAAACCCGTCTCACCGAAGATTGGGACGGTTGGGAACAGGCGGATTTCGCCCCCTGCTACCAAGCCCATCTGCTGGTTCTCAAACGCGAGCTCGCCGCCTACGAACTGACCGCCGGGGCCAGCGCGCCGCAACGCGCCGCAGTGGCCCAACGCTTGCTCGATCCGGCCGCCCGCTCGATCATCGGCCGCCGCCGCCTAGCCGAAAATGCCCTCAGCACCGCCCTCGCCCTCGCCGCTTTCCCGGAACACTCGGCCGCCACCTGCCAACTCGCCGGCTTGGCCCGCGCCCTGGGTGCCCAACCCGTGCCTTGCCTGCGTGCCGAGGCCCTGGCGCTGACCCGCCTCGGTGATTACCCAAACGCCCATCCGCGCTGGGTCACTCTGCTCACCGAACACCCCGCGGCTACCCACCTATCCAACGACTACGCCGAAGCCGCCTATACCGCCTTTGAAATAACCGAGCCAGCCCAGGCCATCGAAATCCTGGGCACCGGCATCCAGCGTTTCCCTAACGATTCAGCCTTCGCCTTGCGCGCCGGCTGGATCGCCCTCCTCACCAACAACGCCCCCCGCGCCTATCAATTCCTGCTGGCCGGCTTGCGCGCCGGCTACCCCGCCGACAAACGCGAAAATGCCACCCTGCTGCTGGCCGTGGCGGCGGCTCAGGCGGGCTTCCCCGAGGAGGCGGCCACTCACTTTGAAAATCTAGTTGAGCTCGCACCGCTGTGGGCCCAAGCTGCCACCATCGACGCCCTCGAGTGGCCCGATCATCTCAAGGCCAGCCTGCGTGAACTGGCCCAATCCCAATGAAGTGATAGATAACATCCTAATGAAAATACGTGATTGGCATAAAATTGTTGGATTGAGTGTTGCTGTAATTGCGATGCCTAACCAGGCCGCCGCAGCGGTGGGCAAACCTCTGGCTGGCCGCAGACCTAACATCATTATGATTCTCTCTGATGACCAGGGATATGGTGATTTGGGACGCAATGGCAACCCGCTGCTCAAAACCCCCAACCTCGACAAAATGTATGATGAGAGCATCCATTTCGAGGATTTCCATGTGAGCCCGGCCTGTTCGCCTACGCGAGCCTCGCTGATGAGCGGCAAACATGAATTCAAAAATGGCGTCACTCACACGATTTACGAACGTGAGCGGATGAGTTTGAAATCCACCACCATCGCTCAGGTCCTCAAATCAGCTGGCTATGCCACCGGTATTTTCGGCAAATGGCATCTGGGCGATGAAGATGCATACCAGCCTGACAAGCGCGGGTTTGATGAAGTATTTATTCATGGCTGCGGCGGCATTGGCCAGACGCAGGAGGGGTCCGGCGGCGATGTGAACGGCAATTCGTATTTCAACCCCGTGGTAAAGCACAACGGCCGCTTCGAGAAGACGGCAGGGTATTGCACGGATGTGTTTTTCCAACAGGCGCTCAAGTGGCTGGAGTCGGTCAAGGGCCAGCAGCCATTCTTCGTGTATTTGCCTACCAACGCGGCTCACTGGCCACTCGTGGTGCCTGATAAATACAAAAATATGTATGCTGGGAAAGTCAGTGACAGCGAGGCCTGCTTCTTTGGCATGATCGCCAACATCGATGAGAACGTCGGCAAGTTATTGGCCAAGTTGCAAGATCTGGGCATAGATGACAATACGCTGGTGGTATTTTCTAACGATAATGGCGGTCTCGATGGTTGCAAGCTGTTCAATGCCGGAATGCGTGGCTGTAAACTCACCGCCTCTAACGGCGGAACCCGGGCTATGTCCTTGTGGCGCTGGCCGGGGACGATCCAGCCGGCGGCCTGTAACAAGCTCACGGCGCATCTGGATCTGTTTCCAACGTTTGCGGCACTGGCTGCCGCGAAGCTGCCGGAAAAGCTTGCCAGCCAACTCGATGGGTTTAGCCTGCTGCCGCTACTGGAAAATCCGCAGGCCCAATGGCATGACGATCGCATGCTCTTCACCCACGCCGGCCGCTGGGGCAAAGGCTCCGAGCCACAGCCACACGGACCGTGCAGTGTCCGCTGGCAGCAGTATCTTCAGGTGTGGGAAAAAGGCCGCTGGTGCTTGTATGATCTCAAGGCCGATCCCGGCGAAACGACAGATCTGGCCGCTAACCAGAAGGGGATTGTTGGCAAACTCGATGAGGCGTATGACGCTTGGTGGGCCGCGGTTCTGCCGTGTCTAGACAATGAGCAGGCATGGAAAACCGCACCCAAGATCAATCCTTACAAAGAGCAATACCGGCACCAGTGCAGCGAGTCCACGCCCCCCACAAAGCCCTAGCCCTGCGGGGATGATGGTGGCAGGAACCTTCATTTGCCTGAAGCATCAATCGCTGCGCCTCACCCAAAAAATCGCTCACAGCCTCGCCGCCAGACTTTTCTACTTTTTATCTGTCACCATGTAACCCAGACCTTCGACTTGCAGGCCCATGCCCTTGCGGGCCATCTTCTGGACCGGAGACAAGCTCGGCGGCGCGTTCTAGGCAACGGTCCAAGTGGCGTTGCCATGGAGCAATTCTTGCCAAGTGCCGTTGCCGCGTTTGGCTTGGGCCTGAGCGATTTGCTCGTGCACAAGCGTTTCGTAGGTGGGCTTTTCCACTTGGCGGATGATGCCCATCGGGGTCGGAAAATCCGGTTCCCCCATGGTGGCGAGCAAATGGGAATAGAGCGGGCCGGCTTGTCCGGGTTGATGGACGAGGATTTCGCCGGGAGCGGCGCTAGCGGCATCGACCACTTCCGGGGTGAGGCCGTTGAGGCGGATGCCCTTGGACTTATTCTTGCCGAAGAGCAGTGGTTTGCCGGTTTCGAGGAAGAGCATTTGCTCGTCGCGATTTTCCTTGGCATAAACCGAATCCCAAGTCGAATCATTGAAGATGACGCAGTTTTGAAAAATCTCGATAAAGGAAATCCCCTGATGCTGATGGGCCGCCTTGAACGTCTCCACCATGTGCTTGGGATTGTTATCCACTGTGCGAGCCACAAACGTAGCCTCCGCTCCCAGCGCGAAAAGCACCGGGTTGAGCGGGTTCTCAAAGGATCCCGTCGGCGAGGTCTTGGTCTTGGTCCCCACCGGCGAAGTCGGACTGTACTGGCCCTTGGTTAGACCGTAAATCCGGTTGTTGAACAATAATACGTTGATGTTAATATTGCGCCGCAGCAAGTGGAGGAGGTGGTTACCACCGATGCTCAGGCCGTCGCCATCGCCGGTGATGATCCACACCGAGAGGTCGGGGTTGGCGACTTTTACGCCGGTGGCGACGCTCGGGGCGCGGCCATGAATGGTGTGAAAGCCATAGGTATTCATGTAGAATGGGAAACGGCTGGAGCAACCGATGCCACTGATCAGGGCGAAATTTTCGCGGGGCACGCCGAGTTCGGGGAAGGTGCGCTGGAGCGAGTTGAGGATAGCGTAATCGCCGCAGCCGGGGCACCAGCGCACT
>WBXE01000107.1 GCA_008932955.1 Verrucomicrobiota bacterium | reverse complement strand
GGCGAGGCGGGCTTGCCCGCCGTGGCGCGGAGCTGTCCATGAGATACCGGTACCCCAGCGCCTGTCCCCAGCGCATTCTCCAAGCCTGGTCAACCGGGCAAGGATGCCCGGGCTACGGTCCCCACGGTCGGCGTCTGGGACGCCGCAGCTAGTGCTCAATACACCGGCGCGCCAGATGTATCGGTGTCGCTGTGGCCGCCATGGACTTTGTTGGCGGATTTTTCCACGCCATCGCCCATCATGCGCAGATCGCGGCCAAAGCCGATGACTGTGTTACATGAGCTCAGCAGGGTCGCAACAGCAACGGCGGCAAGTAGTAAGATTGATTTCATAGGCGCACAGACCAACTAGCACGTGTGCGGCAAAGCGCAATGCTTAAGTTTTCTTGAAATTACGCCGGAGCCCTACAATTTGGTCGCGGACTTGGAAAGCGGCGGCCTGCAATTTTTTAAAAGCGGCGCGTTTTGCGGGATCATTGGCGGTCTCGTGCAGAATCTGACAAGCACCGAGGGCCTCGTTGAGCCAATTGAGGCAACGTTTGAGCACTGCCAGCACGAAGCCGTTTTCCGGTTGATAACTGCTGCCGTAGTCGTTGAGAACGCTGGCGAGTTTGCCGCTGACTTGGAGGAGGTTGGTGATGAGCAAATACGAGGGGCTGCCGGGTCCGTCGGTATTTTCCACCAAGTCCATGGCCTGGCAGGCCAAGGCTTGGGCACTGGCTTGCAGGGGGTGGGCATCGCTATCATCAAAGGGGCTGCCATCTGCCTCGCTGAATTTTGCCAACTCGTCATCAAAGTCCTCCTCAAGGCCGTTGCCAAGGTGTGGGTCGGCATCTTCATCGTCGTCATCTTCATCGCCGTGGCCAGCGGCCTCGTCACGTTCAGCCAAGGCGTCGAGCAAGCCATCCCAGCCCATGACAAAGGCTTCCTTGCGTTCGCTGTCGGGGTCATCTATGTATTTCTCGAGTACTTCTTGATAGGCGTCGGTGAGGCGGTCGTTTTCTTTGAGGCGCTCTTCCCAAGCGAATTCGTCGAGTTCGGCGACGGACTCCGCACCCGGTGCATCGTCGTCGCGGCGCTGAATCACCAGCGTCATGAAATCGCGCATGGCATTCAAGTTAGCGAGTTTTTGCGCGGCTTCGGCGTCCTCGTCGAGTTCCCACTCGTGGGCCGAGATGCGCAACGTGAAGGTGGATGCCTCGATAACCACTCGCCCGTTGAATTCGCTAAACCATTCGAGATACAGGGTGTTGCGCCACTCGCATGAGACGTCCTGCTGCCCACGGCGCAGCGTGGGCAATGGCTGGTCGCCGACCCACGGGAGCTTGGTTTTGCGCGATGCGGTCATATCGCCGATCACACCGGACTGGTCCACGGCCAAGCCGGCGGTTTCCGGGCCGGGTTGCGGCGCGGGGTTTTCAAAGTGCAGGCGGGTGCCAGCCAGATCACGCCAGCAGTCGCCATCCAGCGATAGTTCCAAGGGCACGTCGCAGCCCGCCAGCCAAATGCGGCCGTTGGTGAGCCCCTCGACGGTATTGTCGATTTCGCCCCGAATGACTGCCTGCTCGATGCGCCATGCCATGCGGGAGTTTTCGCAATGGCGGGGCGGCGCGTCAAGCCCGCGGTTGCGGCGGGTAATTATATCAGATCACGCAACGGTCATTTTCTCCTCGCGCAAGCCACCGAGAAACAGCAGACACGCGGCGACACAGATACAGGAATCCGCCACATTGAAAGCCGGCCACCAGCCGTAAAGCGGCAGTTTGACGGCGAGGAAATCCACCACGTACCCGGCGGAGAGGCGGCTCCAAAACGACTCACCGAGGTGCTCGTGGAGCCGGAAGCCCTGCACCAACCTGTCGGTTAGATTGCCGAAGATTCCGCACAACAGCAAGGCCACCGCGATTTTTGATAGTGTATGCTGGAACGCGCCCTTGAGCCAGAACAGCCGGATCATCACCAGCGCCAGTAAGGGCATGAACAAAAATACCAACGGTGCCCAGGCCGAGCCGTTGCCAAAGCCAAACGCCACGCCCTGGTTGTGGATGCGCACCAGATGGAACACGTCGGGGATGAGCCGGATGATCCGTTCTTGCTCCGACCACGGCGGCGGAAAATACGCCACCGTTAGAAACTTGGTCGCCTGGTCGAGGAGATAGAGCGGGAGCGTGAGGTAGAGCAGAAGGCGGGGGAAGGGCATGTAGTTATTGGTTATCTGTTATCGGCAAGAAACTTCAAGACTTCAAGACGCAAGACACAAGACGCAAGACGCAAGACGCAAGACGCAAGACGCAAGACGCAAGACGCAAGACGCAAGACGCAAGACGCAAGAGAAGAATGACAAGCCGCTAGGTCGCTTCTTTTCTCTACTCTTGTGTCTTGCAGTCTTCTGTCTCTATTTGACCACTTCCGCGCAGCGCTCGCAGAGGCCGGCGGGTAGCAGCGGTTCGAGTTTGCGGCAGCGCGGGCAGAGGGCGTGATCGGTCCTGCGGGCGGTGGCCCCGAGCGTCGCGCCCACGGTGGCAGTTAGGCCGGCAATGATGAAAAACTCGGTGGCAAATTCTCGGTTATTGAGCAGCGGCAGGAGCCCGCCATCTTCCGTGGGGATGGTTAGAGAGATATCTGCCTCGTTGTTGCGGGTAAATTCCTTGGTCTGGATACGTGCCTCGATGGCGGTCTGGATGACGTACTTGATTTCAAATAGGCGGGCGGCTTGTTGGGAGGCCGCCCCCGGCGCAAACTCTGGGTTGGGCACGGGAAAGTCCTGCTCGTGGACGCTGCCGGTGGTGAAGGCAGCGTGCTCCCATGCCTCGTCGGCGGTGAAGGCTAGAATCGGCGCTAGCAGGCGGGCGATGGTGGTGAAAATCTCGTGCATCGCCGTCTGCGAGGCGCGGCGGCGCGGCGAGTCCGGCGCGTCACAATACATGCGGTCCTTGGTGGCATCGATGTAAATGGCTGATAGATCCGTGGTGCAAAACTGGTTGAGGGCGCTGAAGACCTTGCGGAATTCGTAGGCCTGATAGGCCTTGAGGCACTCCGCGGTCACCTCGTGGAGCCGTTCGAGGATCCAACGGTCCAGCAGTGTATATGACACGCCGGCTGAAGCCAGCGCTCCGTCAGACATGTCGGCTGAAGTCGGAGCTGCGTTTGGCTGGAAGCCATCGAGATTTCCCAACAAAATGCGCAGGGTGTTGCGCAGGCGGCGGTAGGGCTCGGCGACTTGTTTGAAGAGGTCTTCGCTGAAGGGGACCTCGTTTTGCCAATCGACGCTGCTGACCCACAGGCGAACGATGTCGGCACCGTATTGGTTGTAGAAATGCGCGGCGTCGATGGGTTTGCCGGCTTTTTCGGCCTCGGACTTGGATAGTTTTTTCTTGTCCTTATCGACCACAAAGCCGTGGGTCATGACGGTCTTGTAGGGAGCGATGCCGCGGTAAGCCACGCTGAGCATGAGCGAGCTTTGAAACCAACCGCGATGCTGGTCAGTGGCTTCAAGGTACAAATCGCAGGGGACGTGCAGTTGTGGATGCTTATCTAACACTGCTACATGTGAGCAACCGGAGTCGATCCACACGTCGAGCGTGTCGTGGCATTTTTTAACACCGGCGGGCAAGCCGAGGCGCTCGGCGAGTTCGGCATCGCTGTGATCAAACCAGTAGTTGGTGCCCTCGGTTTCCACCAGATCGGCCACCTTGTGGGCTAACTCGGCCGATAGAATGGCCGCGCCATTTTCATCGAAAAACACCGGCAGCGGCACCCCCCAGGTGCGCTGGCGCGAGATGCACCAGTCCGGGCGGCTTTCCACGGTGCTGTGGATCCGGTTGCGGCCCCAGCCCGGCAGCCATTCGACCGCTTCGATTTCGGCCAGCGCTTCACCGCGCAAGGTTTCCAGCGAGATGAAGAATTGTTCGACGGCGCGGAAAATGACCGGCGTTTTCGAGCGCCAGCAATGCGGATAGGAATGACGGATCGTCTCCTGGCCTAGCAGGTTCGCGCGTTCGGATAGAATTTCGATGATGCGGGCGTTGGCCTTGAAGACATGCACGCCGACGAGTTCAGGGATGCCCACTTCGGCGGTGAATTTGCCTTCGTTATCCACTGGCGAGAGCACGCCGAGGCCGTTGTGCTGGCCGGCCACGTAGTCGTCGGCGCCGTGGCCGGGGGCGATGTGCACTGCGCCGGTGCCGGTGTCGGTGGTGACGAAGGTGGCCAAAATCACCTTCGAGACGCGATCGAGGAACGGGTGTTGCGCCTCGCAGCCTTCGAATTCGTGGCCTTTGAGCGCGGCTAGATTTTCAGTTAGAACGAAACCGGTCTTGGCGGAGAAATCCGCGACGAGTTCGCGCAGCACGACCAGAGTTTGGGCGTGGCCATCTTTTTCAAAGCGGCCGACGGTGTAGGTGAATTCCGGATGCAGAGCGATGCCGAGATTGGCTGGCAGCGTCCACGGGGTGGTCGTCCAGATGACCATCGCGGCACCGTGCAAGACAGCAAGATGACTCGCCGGCTGAAGCCGGCGCTCCGTCAGAGGGAAGCGCACGTAAACGGCGGGGCTGTCCTTGTCCTGGTACTCGATTTCGGCCTCGGCGAGGGCGGTTTGCGCGCCGTATGACCATTGGACGGGTTTCTTGGATTGATAGATCGCGCCGTTTTTCACGAGTTTGGCGAAGACGCGCAAGATGCTCGCCTCGTAGCCGGGGTTCATGGTGAGATACGGATTGTCCCAATCGCCGAAGACCCCGAGGCGGCGGAACGAGGCACGCTGAATGGCAATGAATTTCTGCGCAAACTCGCTGCAGCGGCGGCGAATCTCGCCCGGCTCCAAGCCCGCAGTTTCCCTCACCACTTTGAACTCGATGGGCAAGCCGTGGCAATCCCAGCCGGGAATAAACGGCGCGGTGAAACCCGCCATCGTCTTGGATTTGACCACCAAATCCTTGAGCACCTTGTTGAGCGCCGTGCCCATGTGCACGTCGCCGTTGGCAAACGGCGGGCCGTCGTGCAAAATAAACTCCGGTGCCACTTCGGCGCGGCGCCGCGCGATGATTTTTTCATACAAACCCTCGCTTTCCCACCGCGCGAGGCGTTTGGGTTCGTTTTCCACCAGATCTCCCCGCATCGGGAAATTCGTCTGTGGTAGGGTCAGTGTCTCTTTGTAATTCGGGGCGGCGCTCATGACGGGGCGCGCACGCTAGCAAGCCTCAGCCACCCGGTCAACCACCGGAAACTGCAGGTTTTCCGCCGTTCTATCGGTATTCCACTACCTGCGTGTGATCAAAACGGCTCTTGGGCACCAGCGCGTACTTGTCGCCGGCACTGCGGTAACCCAGCGCGCAGGCAACTACCGTGCGGTAGCCGCTGCCCGCCAGCCCCAATGCGGCATCGTAGGCCGGCGGCGAAATCCCCTCCAGCGGGCAGCTATCCACCCCCAGCAGCGCGGCGCTGGTCATCAACTGGCCCAGCGCGATGTACGTCTGGCGACTCGCCCAAGCAAATTTCTGTTCGTCGTCCATGGCCGCCAGAAAGCCGGCCATGCGGCCACGGTATTCGGCTAGGCTGTCCTCGGAGACGCCGCGCGCTTTGGCGATGTGGGCGATCCATGCGTCCACCTGTGCGGTGGCGATGGCCTCGCGGGCGGCCAGCACGATAAAATGTGACGCCTCAGTGACTTGGGGTTGGTTCCACGACGCGGGCTGCAGCTCCGCCCGCAGCGCCGGGTCCTGCACGACGATGAATTTCCACGGCTGGATGCCGAATGACGACGGGGTGAGCACCAGTGCATCCAACAAGCCGTCGAACACGTCTTGCGGGATTTTCTTCGCTGGATCAAAACTCTTGGTGGCGTAGCGCCAGCGCAGGGCGGCCGTCAGCGCGGGGGGGGCAATTGCATGCATCGCGGAAAACGCTAGCGGCATCTCCCGTAACCGCAAGCCCGAATAGCGCGCGTAGCCGATGGGGGTCAGTCCCGCTTTTCGAGCATGGTGTTGTGGAAGCGGGACCCGCATGTTCGAAAAGCGGGACTGACCCCGCAATCCCACGGAGGAGGCAAAACTTCGGAATGTAAAACAAGACTCCAGTGGTTTGCGCGGGCGGTCCTGTGCGATGAAGCAAATGCCGCTTGCCTAGGGCCCCATCCTCGGCTACGCAGTCGCGCAGGAGGGCGATTGCCCGCCGGTCACCCCCCGCGTAGAATTCCAGCCATGCCCATCACTCGCGCTCTTCTCTCGGTCTCCGATAAAACCGGGCTCGCCGAATTTGCCACCGCCCTGCACGCCCTAGGCGTCGAGCTGCTGTCAACCGGCGGCACCGCTAAAGCCCTGCGTGCCAGCGGCCTGCCGGTCATTGATGTGTCGGAATACACGGGAGCGCCCGAGTTGTTTGACGGTCGCCTCAAAACTCTCCATCCCAAAATCCACGGCGGCTTGCTCCAGCGCCGCGACGATCCGGAACACGTCGCCCAAGGGAAAAGCAACGCCATCCCGCCCATCGATTTGGTTGTGGTCAACCTCTACCCGTTTGAGGAAACCATCGCCAAAGCCGACGTCACCCTCGATGAAGCCATTGAAAACATCGATATCGGCGGTCCCTCGATGTTGCGCAGTGCAGCGAAAAACCACGCCAGCGTCACGGTGATCGTCGATCCTGCGGATTACCCGCGGGTGATCGAGGAGATGACAGCCCACAAAGGCAACACCACCAAGGGTTTCCGCGAGCAACTTGCGGTGAAAGTATTTTTGCGCACCTCGCAGTACGATGCTGCCATCACCAATTACCTCGGCCAGTGCCGCAGCGGCACGTGCAGCAATTTCTCGCTCAGCTTGCCGCTCGAACAGGAGTTGCGCTACGGCGATAACCCCCATCAGAAGTGCGCCCTCTACGGCGATTTCCGCAAGCACTTCACCAAAATCCAGGGCAAGGAACTCAGCTATACCAATATCATCGACATCGAGTCCGCTGCCGATCTTATCCTCGATTTCGTCCGCCCCACCGTCGCTATCCTAAAACACACTAACCCCTGCGGCGTCGGCCAGGATGACGACGACCTGCGCCTAGCTTGGCAAAAAGCCTTCGAAACGGACCGCCAGGCACCGTTTGGCGGCGTGATCGTATGCAATCGACCGCTGACTATCGACTTGGCCCGCGTCATTTCCGAAATTTTCACCGATGTGATCATCGCTCCGGAATTCGCCGCCGATGCCCGTGCCCTGCTCCAGAAAAAGAAAAACCTGCGACTCATGAAAATGAACGACGCCTATCTGGTGGAAAAAAAATCCAGTGTCGTCCGCTCCTGCCCCGGTGGCATTATGGTCATGGATCGCGACCACACCGCACTGGGCCTCGACAACCTCGAAAGCCGCGTGGTGACCAAGCGCCCACCCACCCAAGAGGAAATGCGCGCCATGCGCTTTGGCTGGCGCATCGTCAAACACGTCAAATCCAATGCCATCGTCTATACCAACGCCGACCGCACGCTGGGCATCGGCGCCGGCCAAATGAGCCGGGTCGATTCCTCGCGCATCGCAGTGTGGAAAGCCCGCGAAGCCGGCCTCGACCTCAAAGGCAGCATCGTTGCCTCCGACGCCATGTTCCCGTTTGCCGACGGCCTGCAAAGCGCCATCGACGCCGGTGCCACCGCCTGCATCCAACCCGGCGGCTCGATCCGCGACGAGGAAGTCATCGCCGCCGCCGACGCCGCCGGCATGGCCATGATCTTCACTGGCTTCCGCCACTTCAGACACTGAGGTCCATTGGGGTCAGTCCCGCATTTCGAGCATAATATGGTGGAGC
>WBXE01000106.1 GCA_008932955.1 Verrucomicrobiota bacterium | reverse complement strand
TTTGAACCAGCGCCGACATGTCGGGGATTTTCGGTTGACAAAATGGCTTGAAAGGCTAGGTCTGCGGTTTAGATCAATTCACCACCGAACCGCTGGGAAATTGCCGCCATTTGAAGCTGGCGGCGGCAAGTTAGCGGGGAACTCACAGATATTGTATATAGTACTGGAATAACCAACTTATGATTAACAAAAAACTTTCCATTGCCGTCGGCACGCTGCTGGTGCTGGCAACCGGCTCGCTGCGGGCCGCGCTCAACTTCAACCTGATAGCCGATGCGGGCACGCCACAGTATGCGATTGACGGTTTCAGCGCGGCCGCCAACCTGTGGTCCTCTAGGTTGGCGAACAACATCACCGTTAACATCGAGATCGGGTACTCGTCGCTCGGTGCCAATATCATTGGTCAAACAGCCTGCGCGTTTGGTGAGCCATCCTATTCGCAAACGGTTCAGGCACTCGTCGCCAATCGCAGCTCGAGCGATGATTACTCATCCTGCGCGGCCCTGCCCTCCGGTTCCTTTTACAGCCGCCTGATCAATCATACCAGCGACAATTTCAACAGCGCCACGCCTTATGTGGACACGATGGACCGCGTCGGGTTGACCTACGCGAACGCCAAAGCACTCGGCCTGCTCGCGCCTCATTACAACTCACTGGATGCGATCATCCGCTTCAGTTCCGATTTTAATTTTGATTTCAATCATAGCCACGTAGCGCCAGGCACGATTGATTTTGTTGGCGTGGCGGCGCACGAAATCGGCCATGCGCTCGGCTTCGTCAGCGGCGTGGATGACATTGACTTCAACAACGGTGCTAAGCCTGGCGCATACTTCAGTTCCAACCTGATTGATTTGTTCCGCTATTCGGCATTGAGTGTCGCCCAAGGAGTGGGGGTCACGGATTATGCAGCCGACCCGCGTGCCAAGTATTTTTCCGTCGACGGCGGCCTGACGCCCGTGGCGCTATTTGCCGATGGAACCTACTACGGTGACGGAAGGCAGGCGAGCCATTGGAAAGACAACCTTGGCATCGGCATTTTGGATCCGACCGCCGGCTATGGCGAAACGCTGAACATTGCCGCGACGGACCTGCGTGCGTTTGATGTGATGGGTTACACCTTGATGCCGGTTCCCGAGCCGGGCAACGTGCTGACGCTCTGTGGTTTGGTGGTGGGGGCGATGTTGCTGCGCTCCCGGCGCAATGAGGTGAAAAATGGCTAGCGCATCGCATACCACAGCACGGCGGTGGCGACGCAGACGATGCTCAACCACAGCCGGTAATCCTTGAACCAAGGCACTGCGGAAGTTGCTGCCGCCCCGTCCCACAAACAATGCACGGTGGTGTCCACCAGCTTGGCCGCAGCTGGCCGCGGCGTGAGCAGCGACACCCCCACTAGAAAGGCGACGCAGATACCGGTGACAATCATGGCGCGGTGCAGCCAGGGTGTTAGAAATGGCGTGTTGATGCACTGGAACCATTGCTCCGCTGGCTTGAGCTGGTTGTTATATAACATCACCGGGCACAACACGAACGACACGAGCATGCAGGCCATTACCCCCTGGGTATTGATGCGTTTCCAAAACACCCCGAAGAAAAAGATGAAGGCGAATGGCATCATCAGATAGGCGGAGATGTTTTGCAGATAGATGAAGAGCGATTTGTAGCCGCCGATGATCGGTGCCCACACCGCCCCTAACACAAACACCACCAACACGGCGATGCGCCCGACGAGAATCTGCCGCTGCTGTGACGCCTGCGGCCGGAACCACAAATAGAAATCCCGCGTGAAGAGCGTGGCGATGGAATTGTAGGTCGCGCTGAGGTGGCCCATTAGCGCGGCGGTGAGCCCGGCAATGGTTAGGCCAAGCAAGCCATGCGGCATCAGGTCTTTCAGCAAGGTCGGGTAGGCGTCGTCATTGTGTTCCAAATGTGGATAGAGTGCCTTGGCAATGAGGCCGGGCATCACGATGAGCAGCGGGTTGAGGGTTTTGAGGAACGCGCAGAACACCGCTCCGAGGCGCCCTTCGTTGAGGTTCTTGGCCGCAAACACCCGCTGCACTAACACCTGGTCCATCGAGAAATAAAATGCCCCGACAAAAAACACCCCGATGAACACCCCCGGCCACGGCAGGTCCGGGTCGCTGGCCGGCCGCACCATCGAGAACATTGCCGGGTCGAGCTTGGCGTGCAACCCGCTAAACCCGCCGACCTGATGGAGGCCGATAGTCGTTAGGGCGATGGCGGCGGCGAGCAGTACCGCGGTTTGAATGGCATCGGTATAGACTACCGCCCCGAGGCCGCCCTTCATGGTGTAGAGTGCGGTGACCAAGCCGACGACCCAGATGACGGTGAGCCGGTCCCAGCCCAACACATCCGAGAAAACAATGGCCGCCGCCCATAGCGAAATGGCGATTTTGGCAACGATGGACATGGCGAGCATGAAGCCCGAAAACAACAGTCGCACACTCGGATCGAAGCGTTTTTCCAAAAACTCGGGCACTGTGTAGATGCGAGTTCGGATATAGAGTGGTAGGAAAATGAGGATCAGCGGCACCAGACAGAATACCGCGATCCATTCGTAAGCGCCGATAGCCATGCCCATGACGTAAGCGCTGCCGGCCAGTCCGACGAAATGCTCGGTGGAGATATTGGCGGCATAGATGGACGCGCCGATGAATGGCCAGCGCAGCGTGCGCCCCGCCAGAAAGTACTCCTCGCTGCTAGCTTGCTGGCGTCCGGCACGCAGCCCAATGGTGATGACTACCAGGGCGTACGCCGCCACGATCAACCCATCCCAGACGGTAATATGCATGGCCCGTGTCTAGCGTGAATTTGCCCGCGTGCAATCGCCAATTGACCATAGCGAAAAACTGCACAAAGGAGCGCCGGCTTGAGCCGGCGAGTCTGGCCGGCTCAAGCCGGCATCCCGTAACGGGCCAAGTTAGTCGGGAGGCTGATGGCATGGTGTGGCAAAAAGAAGGGCCCGGGCAGGATGCCCAGGCCACGGTGGCGCGGGCATCCTGCCCGCCGGCATTTTTTTTCGCGTGGCCAAAACTAGCAGATTTAGCCAGGCGGTGGATAACTAACTAACTATACCAGCTCATCCCATACGTGCGGCTAGCAACTCGCGCTGATGAGGGAGTTCAGCTGGCAGGTGATCACCGAGGGAGGTGAAGAATTCCTGCTGGTCGGCGATTTCCGCCTGCCACTCGGAACGATCCAAGGCCATCAGCTCGGCGAATTTCTCCGCGGTGAACCCTTCCAGGCCGGCGGTATTGAAGTCTTCGAAGAAGGGGCTGGCGCCGATCGGGGTGGCGTTGGCGGCGACCTGGCCATTGCAGCGTTTGACGATCCATTCGAGGACACGCATGTTCTCGCCATAACCAGGCCACAGGAATTTACCTTCGGCGCTCTTGCGAAACCAGTCGACATGGAAAATCTGCGGTAGCTGGGTCACATGCTGGCTCATTTCGAACCAGTGGGCGAAGTAGTCGCCCATGTTGTAGCCGCAGAATGGCAGCATGGCCATTGGATCACGGCGGACTTTGCCGAGGGTGCCGGCGGCGGCTGCGGTCATTTCCGAGCCCATGGTGGCGCCGATATAGACGCCGTGGTTCCAATCCAGGGCCTGAAAAACCAGTGGCATGGTCGTGGCGCGGCGGCCACCGAAGACGATCGCGTCGATGGGCACGCCATCCGGGTTTTGCCAGTTTGGATCGATGGTCGGGCACTGCACGGCGGGGGCGGTGAAGCGGGCGTTGGCGTGGGCGGCGCTGCGGCCACAGTCCGGCGTCCAGTCCTGGCCAGTCCAATCGATGAGGTGGGCAGGTGGGGTTTGGGTCATGCCTTCCCACCACACATCGCCGTCGTCGGTGAGGCCGACGTTGGTGAAGAGGGTGTTAGCCTTGATGGATTCCATGGCCAGCGGGTTGGTTTCGTAAGCGGTGCCTGGGGCGACGCCAAAGTAACCGGTTTCCGGGTTGATGGCGTGAAGTTTGCCATCCTCGTGGGGCCACAACCAGGCGATGTCGTCACCGACAATGGAGGTTTTCCAACCGGCATCCAGATAGGTTGGCGGGGGAATGAGCATGGCGAGGTTGGTCTTGCCGCAAGCCGACGGGAACGCGACGGATAGGTAGTTGCTGCTGCCGTCTGGGGCGTGCACGCCAACGATGAGCATGTGTTCGGCCATCCACTCGTGGTCGTGGGCGATATTGGAGGCGATGCGCAGCGCGAGGCACTTCTTGCCTAACAATGCGTTGCCACCGTAACCCGAACCGTAGGACATGATCTCGCGGGTCTCCGGGAAATGCACGATATACTTGTGATCATTGCAGGGCCAGGTGGTGTCGGCTTGGCCGCTAGGCAGCGGCGCGCCCACTGAGTGGAGGCTGGGGATGAAGGTGCCAAAGCCGTCGCGTTTTTTGGTGATGGCACCGGAGGCCTCATCTTCGAGGCGTTTGAGGACGTGGGCGCCCATGTGGCACATGATGCGCATGTTGGTCACCACGTAGGCGCTGTCGGAGATTTCCACGCCAATCTTGGCCAGCGGGGAATCCAGCGGGCCCATGCAGAAGGGAATCACGTACATCGTGCGGCCGGTCATGCTGCCGCGAAATTTTTCGGTGAGAGTGACGCGCATTTCCGCCGGGTCAGCCCAATGGTTGGTGGGGCCGGCACCGGCCTGGGTGGCCGAGCAGATGAAGGTGCGATCCTCGATGCGGGCCACGTCGGATGTCGTCGAGCGGGCCAGGAAACAATTCGGGCGCTTTTCGGCGTTGAGGCGGGTGAAAGTGCCTTTTTCGACTAGCAGGGACGTCAGGCGCTCCCATTCAGCATCGGAGCCATCGCACCACTCGACGGCGAGGGGGCTGCAAAGGGCCGTCATGTCAGCGACCCATTGTTGAAGGGCGGCGTGGGTGGTGGTTGGGGTGTTTGACATAGCGTAGCAAGCTAGGTGGGCCGATGTGATGATTGCAATCGCATGAGAGAAATGGACCTGAGTTTCGCAATTGATGCGCATCGGGGCGGGCTGACGCGTGAAAACCCGCTATCCAGAGCCATGTGAGTCAAACAAAGGTTCTTTTGGAATGGTTCGCGCCGAATTTTACCACTGAGGCACTGATGACCACTGAAACCACTGAAACCACTGAAACCACTGAAATATTTATCAATTTCTTCTCAGTGCCATCAGTGAAAATCAGTGTTTCGGTGGTTTCTTTACCACAATTTGCCGGAACTCGGTGGTTTCTCGGCTCGATTCGCCATAACTTGACGCGCATGCCCGTGCGGGCCGCCGTCGCCTTGCGCCTTGCGACGTGAGGCGGTGGCCGCCCAGAAACAAGGGATGCGGCCTTGTGAAACGCCGCTGCCGCAGAAATTGTTTGCTCACCCTGTGGAATTGGCAACTTTTCGCGCGGGTGCTTGCAGATGAGGGCGAGCCGTGTTAAGCCCGCCTTGCATGGGACTGGCAGAGCGAAATTACGGGCAGTGGGGCGAGCGGGCGCAAGGCGGGCCGGGCAAGCTTACGCCGGTGGTCAAATGGTTGATCATCATCAATCTGGCGGTGTTTATCGGCGATATCCTGTTGTTTGATCACCGACTTGGGGAATGGGGATGTTTCACCATCGACTCAGCCGTGGGCCACGCCCGGGTGTGGCAATTTCTCACCTTCCAATTCCTGCACGGCAGCGTGGGGCACGTGGCATTCAATATGTTCGGGCTGTTTTTCTTCGGTCCCTGGGCTGAGCGTTGGTGGGGAGCACGGCGGTTTTTGGCGTTCTATCTACTGTGTGGCGCCGCCGGCGCTGCTTTCTACTCCTTGCTCGCGTGGCTCGGCATCCTGCAGCCGACCATGGGCGTGCCGCTTGACATCGTGCCGCTGGTCGGCGCCTCCGCCGGTATCTACGGCGTTCTGGTGGGCGTGGCGGTCCTCGCCCCCGACCTGCGGGTGATGCTGTATTTTCCACCCATCGAAATGTCGATGCGCCAACTGGCAATGGTCGTGCTGGCGATTGCCGCAGTAACCGTGGTTTTTGGCTTGGGTGACAATGCCGGCGGCGAGGCTGGCCATTTGGGTGGGGCGATTCTGGGATTTTTGCTGATGCGCCAACCGGGTTTACTGGGCTGGGCTGTCAGGCGTGGCGCGGCCGTGGCTATCATCCGTCCGCGGGCATTTGGGCTGCGTCCCGAGGCGAAATTGCGGCCGCGCACCGAGGTGGATTTGCATAGCCAAGCGGAAGTGGATCGCATCCTGGATAAAATATCCGCGCAGGGGTTTCAAAGCCTGAGCGACGCGGAACGCCACCTCCTCCAACAAATCGCCAAATCCACTCCGCCTACGCTATGACCGATGCCGCCATGATGGAATCCACCGGGCCCGCCCGGCAACTGGCCCGCTTGCGGGCGATCATGCACCGCTTGCGGGCGCCTGGTGGTTGTCCCTGGGATGCTGAGCAATCGCATGCCTCACTCATTCCCAACCTCATCGAAGAGGCGTACGAGACGGTGGATACGATTCAGCGCGGCGACTTCAACCATCTCCGGGAAGAGCTCGGTGATTTACTCTTGCAGGTGGTTTTCCACAGTGAATTGGCCGAAGAGGCCGGCCATTTCAATCTCGATGACGTCGCCCGCGAAATCAGCGACAAGCTCATCCGCCGCCACCCCCACGTGTTCGCTCAGAGCGCCGCCGCCACCTCCGACGCCGTGCTCCAACAATGGGACGAAATTAAACGCATGGAAAAAGGTGCCACCGACCAACCCTACCTCTACGGGATTGGCCACGGCCTGCCCGCTCTCATGCGCGCCGCCAAACTCCAGAAAAAAGCCGCCAAGGTCGGCTTCGACTGGCCGGATGAAGCCGGAGTGCTCGCCAAAATCCGCGAGGAAGCCGCCGAGCTCGACCACGCCATTGCCGCTGGCGACCCGCAGGCGATTGCCGAGGAAACCGGCGACCTGTTGTTTTCCGTCGTCAACCTGCTCCGCTTCCGGCAGCTCGACCCGGAACTGGTTATGGCCGCCGCCAATACCAAGTTCGAACACCGTTTCGCCACCATGCAGCAATTGCTCCAGGCCGCCGACCTCAGTCTCGAGGCCGCTACCCTCGAGCAAATGGAAGCCGCCTGGCAGCATGCCAAAATGCTGTCATAAGCAGGCGAGGGGATGGGCTTATGCCCGCTAGGCAACGACGCCCCCGCTGGCGCCGAGTGCCGTTAGGAGCAACGACCTTACTGTCGTTGTGCGGAAGGATAGCCCATGCAACTAGCCCTCGGCACTCATGCATGCGCCTTGCTGCCGCAAGTAGCACAAACTGTGAGGGCTCCTCAACGCCACTATTCCGCAAATGAGGTTCAAAATCACTGATTTCATTCGTATCTAAGACAGATACCGTCAAAGCTCATCACTAATTAGCAATTTTCATGATCCAATTAAAAAAATAAGGCCTGTTTGTAGAAAAAATGCCAAATTTGTGTTGCTGATTTCCAAAACATGGTTCAACTTGTCGCCCGAACCCTGATTTTCATGAAAAACGAGCAAATGGATGGTGCGCAAGCCTTGGTCAAAACCCTGGATGATCTGGGCATCGAATATATTTTTGGTTATTCCGGCGGCGCTGCGCTGCCGATTTTTGACGCGTTGGAGACGGTCAAGACCAACATGAAGTTCATTTTGACCCGCCACGAGCAGGGTGCAGTGCACATGGCTGATGGCTACGGTCGCGCCACCGGCAAGCCCGCCGCCGTGTTGGTCACCTCCGGCCCCGGTGCCGGCAATACCGTCACCGGTCTGATGACCGCGCAAATGGACTCGGTGCCCATGCTCATCATTTGCGGCCAGCAGGTGACTTGGATGCTCGGCAAGGATGCCT
>WBXE01000105.1 GCA_008932955.1 Verrucomicrobiota bacterium | reverse complement strand
GCCGTCGGGAAACCCGGGGCGGACATACCAATTGAGGCTCTCGTCCTTCTCGTACTTCAACTTGTTGATGAGCGGCGGATGGCTCTTGAGATCCTTGGGGTCGGTCTTGGCCAGGAATTCCTCGAGATTGGTGAAGCCGTCATCATCGGCATCGCGGCTTGGCGAATCGGCGAAACCCGGGTCCAGCCCGTTTTGGATCCACCAGAGGTTGGGAATGGGGGAATGGATGGGTGGGCTTTTGTAGAGATCGACGGCCTTGCCCGGCTGATCACGTGCAATGAACAGTTGAACGCCAGTAAACAAATCCACCAGTCGGTCCTCCACTTTCGCCTGGGTCCACGGGCGGTTGAGGCTCAGCGAGGACACGGCTTTGGCGACCAAATCCGCCTTGGCGACGGCGGGATTATTGTTGCCGCCCCCTTGGGTGTTGACGTTGAAATCCTCGGCGACGTTGCCGACCTTGGACCAACCCAAGCAGACAAAGCCGAGGGCGGCGACGGCGGCAGCGCCGAGGGCGGCCTTTTCGTAATTCTGAGAGAGCCAGGACATGGTGGGCGGAGAGGCTGGTATCAGGGTTGGGATTTTGGCACTTCAGGCAGCGCCTTGACCGGAAGAAACTCCAACACATCAATGTGCAGGAATACCTCGAGTTCTTCATTGCCGAGAACCCGATTGAGAATGCGACTGGAATCCACCGCCGCGGCAGCTGGCTTTGCCACCACCGCAGGTGCCCGCGGCGGCGCTACGACGACCGGACGAACTGGCACCGCTGGCGTCCTTGGCACTGCTGCCGCAGGAGGCCTCACCGCTCCTGGCACGGCGGGCTTCACCGGCGCGGGGGTGGCAGCGGGCTTGGCTGGTGCAGGGGTGGCAGCAGGCTTGGCTGGCGCTGGGGTAGCGGCAGGCTCATCGGAAGGCAGGGTGAAGCCACTAATCCCCCCGAATGGGTCTGCAGCTTTACCGGCGGCACCCGCCGGGGCTGGCGGGGCTTCAAACTTGGCATCCTTGGCGTTGGGCGCGGCGGATTTTTCGTTCATGATGCGCAAGCTGCGCACGACGAAGAAATAGTTAGGTGATTTAACGATCGAGGAAAGGAAGTCGCGCAGCGAGTGTTCGGGCCCGCGGAACGTGAGTTCGATGGGGAAAGAGCGGGCAGCATCCGTGGGACTTCCCGGCCATTTTTCGCCATCTTCCTCGGGGGATTTCGGGCGGTACAAGTTCTGGAGCTGGGAGGCGCCCGCCTTGGCCAGTGAGAGCAACAATTCCTTGGTTGCGCCGAGTTGATAGTCGAGCAGCCCGGTGGCCTCTTCGCGGGGCAACTCTTTGGTGTAGGGCTCGAAACCTAGGAGAAAGCCATCGGGCACCTCGGGCAACTTGGCGTCGGCGGCTTCAAATGCCTTGACCACCTCTTCCTGAGCAGATTTTGCGTGATCGGTAAAACTCTGTGGCGCGATGTTCTGGAGCGGCTTGGGCCGGAACTTGTCAAACGCAGTCGCCAGGTTGCCAATGGCAGCACGGTACTCGTTGAGCGCCTTGGTCTTGCCCGCGCGGTTTTCCAAGCTCGGATAGAGCGGGGTTTTTTCAAACACCCCCACGTCGTCGGCGGCGGCGGTGTAGTTATCCAAGGCCTTGGTGTAGCGCCCGTGATAGAGCAGGCCGATGTATAACAGCACGATCGCCACTAACAGGGTAAGCCCTCCCAGAATGGCGCTAAATTTATTATCCTTAATCCAACTCATAAATACGGGTGGCGGGAAAGTGCTTGGGGTTACTTGATGCGCACCTCACGGGCGAGGGGCAGCGTAATGGTAAATGGAAAGGCCAACTCGCCGCCGTCGGCGGAAGCCAGATTGACCTTGAGGATTTGTTCGTCCTTGAGCGCGATGGGTTTGTGATCCGCCCCGGTGACGGTGAAACTGAAGGCCCCGGGTTTGTCACGCAAGCGCTTAAGCAACTTGGACACCGCATTCTGACTGTCGGGGTTTTCACGCCAAAATCCGCGGATTCGCACTGCGTTGACGGCCCCTGTGCTGGGGGCTGTTGCTGGGCTTTTCGTCCCCTTGGCAGGAATCTCAGCTTGCTCGCCGCGCGTCAGCTCGGTGAAACCGCTGCTGCCGTAAGTACCGCTGGCGAAATCGGCTTTGACGACCGGGCTGCCGTTGATAGCCGGCGGTTTGGGGTCAGGATCGAGCGCATTGAAGTCTTTGAGCGGCTCCAGATCGGTGATCCACACCGCATCACTGGCCAAGGCCCCGGTTAATTCGGACAACAGGTCCGGCCAGAACGCGTGATCCGCCTCCGCCGTGGTGAAGTTGCTGGCCACCGCTTGCAGCGCCTCCTGGGTCTTCAACAGTTTGCCAATATCGTCGGCCAAAGGCGCCAACGTTTCGCTGCTCTCCTGCATGGTGCGAGTCTTGTCTTGTGCCCGACCCGCCGCCACCATCTGCAAGGCCGACCATGTGGCCACTCCCGCTATGAAAACCGCCGCCGCCCCGATCAGCAAGGGCTTGCGCCGGTCGGCAGCACGAATTTGTTCCACCACGGCGGGCACCAGGTCGATATTGATGGCGGACTTGCCGATGCCGCGCAGGCCCAAGCCGACGAGCTCACCCATCAAGTGAGCCTCGCGTTGAAGCAGGGCCGTGTCCACCCCCTTGCCGACGGCCAGGGTCTTGAGGGGATTGAAAAATTCGATGGGCAGGTTGAGTTTTTCTTCGAAGAACTCGAGGGTGTATGGCAAATTGGCGCCGCCGCCACACAGATAGATCCGCTTCGGCGCGTTGCCGCCGTGCTGACTGCGGTAATAGTTGGTGGTACGTGCAATCTCGGAGGGCAAGCGCGTGAGCGCATTGCGAATGACCATCGCCAGCGCTGCCACCGACTCATCGAGTTGCTCGGTGTGGCCGCCGCCCAAGGCGACCAAGCCATGGGTAATTTTCTGGTGCTCGGCCTCCAGAAAGGAAACCCCGTATTCCTTGGCAATAGCTGAGGTAACCGCCGTCCCACCCACCGGAATGCTGCGGGTGAAAAACCGTTTACCCTCCAAATAGAGGAGGTTGCTCGTCTTGGCACCAATATCAATCAGCAACACCGGTTCCTGTGGCTGGCCGTAGGAATTGAGAAACGCGTTGAACAGCGCCATCGGTGCCACGTCCACCTCCGCGGTGGATAACCCACACTCGTTGACTGAGGCGTTGATCTCATCGAGAGCCTCGCTCTTGATAGCGACGATGACCACTTCCTTGTCGCCCGTCCCCTCGATTATCTCGTAATCCCACACCACTTCGTTGATCGGAAATGGCACATGCTGCTGGGCTTCAAAAGCAACCAGTTGCTCGATGTTGTCGTCCTGCAGCGGCGGCAATTTGACAAACCGCGTGAAAACCGCCTGCCCGGAGATGGCATAGCGCACCTTGGATCGACTCACCTTGAGGCGTTGTGCCAGATCGGCTACCGCCACCCGCGTCTGGCCGCTGCGCGACGACTCGAGCGCAGGATCCGCCACAATGGTCTCTGACGCATAGGACTTGAGCAACAGTCCACCGTTCTTCGCGGTCTCAAAAACCGCCATCCCGATGCGCTGGGAACCAATATTGAGTGCGATGGTGGTCAGTGTGTCAGCCATGATGCGGAGCGATAAAGGGAGAAGTAGCGGAGGCGATGCAATAATAAAATAGCAAATTGCGGGACGGCAACCTCAGGGACTCGTCTCGGACTTGGTTTCGGCCTTGGTCTTGATTTCGGCGTAGCGATCCCACCAGAGACCCGCAAAAGGGGTCTCCATCTTGTTGAGCAAGGGCACCGCAGTGCTCTCGGCTATGGCGGAGGAGGCCGCTGTCCACCAATTCTCCTTGCCCGCCTTGTCGGTCGAACTGGCCATGATTTTGCCATCGATGAGCACCTCAAAGCCAATGAGTTTGACGGCCCGCTTGCCGCTGCGTTCGAAGCCGGTGAGGCGGCGAATCGAAGCCGGAGAAATGTACACCGAGCAATACACATCTTCCTTGAGCGGCACATTGACGTATTCAATTTCCTTGGTCAGCTTGAGAAAAGTGCCTGGCTTGCCGGGATTTTCCACCGCGACGTACCACTTCACGCTCAGGCTGTCGCAAGTCTTGTTCTTGGGTTCCGGCGCCATGTCCACCTTGATCCTGGCTTCCATTTCAAGCCAATCCTTGCCCTTGAACGGCTTGCCCTTCACCCCGCTGAATTCCGGCGATACGACATCCTCGGACTTGGGCTTTTCCGTCACATCCACTTTATAGGCCCCGGCTCCGTACGCTGCACAGGGTGATAGAAAGGCGATGGCACCCGTGAGGGCGAGAAACGCGGATTGACAAATGTTGGGGTTCATTGGCGGTGAATTTCCTCAACACTAGGAAACCCGATACCGGGTTGACCAGCCAAAAGGTCAATTACCACAAAGTTTTTCCGGGAAGTAAATCCCGGCCTTTGCTGCCTACGATTGACGCCCGGGCTGGGAGCGTCCATCAATGAGGCATGGCGTATGCGCAAACAGCATTTCTGGCGGGTCAAGCGTGGGTGGTGGGCAGTTTTGGCGATGTGGCGGCCCTGCGTGAGGCCACCGCAGGCGGCATAGCGCAACGTTGTGACGTGGCGGAGATCCGCCTGGATGTGATGCTGGCGCAAGGGGTGGAGCCGACGCGGGCGCTCTGGCAGCAGCTTGCGGGCGTGCCCTTGCTGTTCACCGCGCGGCGCTCCGACGAGGGAGGCGCGCTGGGTCTGGACGCTGCGCAACGCAGTTCACTGTTGGCCGCGGCGCTCGACGACGCGGCGTACATCGACGTCGAACTGGCCAGCCATGAGACAATGGGCGACATTCTGGCGGAAGCGAGCCGCCGCGGGATCCCCTGGATCGCCTCGTTCCATGATTTTAAAAAACTGCCGACGACCGCAGTGTTGGTAGAAGCCGCGCAACAGGCACGCGCGGCCGGAGCCGCCGTGTTCAAGGTGGCGGCACAGCTCAACACCCTCGCCGACGTGTTGCGCTTGGCCGAGTTCCAACTCAGCCCGCAAGGCCTGCCGCTGGCCACCATGGGCATGGGAGCATGGGCCCCGGCCTCGCGCCTGCTCTGCGCCCAATGCGGCAGCGCCCTCAACTACGGCTATCTGGGCAGCACCCCCACCGCCCCCGGCCAATGGGACTGCGGCTTGCTCAAACAGGCCATCAGCCAATCACTTCCACCGGCGCAGCTGGGCTCATTACCTCTGTGAAGTGAATTGTGGGCTTGAATGGTAATGCGCGGCAAAGATGACCACGGAGGAAGAGGTTACGCGGATTACACGGATGAAGAATGGGGCTGGGATGTGGGCGGGACAGCGCGGGATAGATCGGGGGAATTGAACCACTGATGGCACTGATTATACTCATTCCATAAGGCATTTCTTCAATCCGTGTAATCTGTGTAATCCCTTAATCTGGGGTCGTCTTGGACTGTCGTACCCCAATACTCAGTTGGCTCGCCCCGCGCTCAGCCAATCACTTCCACCGGCGCGTCGGGTAGGGCCTTGAGAAACTGCGCTCCGTAGCGTTTCGTTAGGATCCGCTTGTCCAGTATACACACCAACCCGTGATCGCGCTGGGTCCGGATCAAGCGGCCGACCCCCTGGCGCAATTTGAGAATCGCCTCGGGCACCGAGTAATCCATGAACGGATTGCCCCCGGCGGCCTCGATGGCCTCCAGCCGCGAGGCGACCAGCGGATGGTCCGGCACGGCAAACGGCAGGCGCGTGACCACCACATTGGACAGCGCCTCGCCCGGCACATCCACTCCCGCCCAAAAACTGTCGGTGCCAAACAACACGCTGTGGCCGTCCTCGCGGAATTCCTCAATCATGCGGTGCCGCGGCAAGCCGTCGCCCTGCACGAATAAGCGCCAGTTTTTGCCTTGGAAATACCCGGCCAAGCGTTGCGCCGCATCCCGCATCGTCCGATAGCTCGTGAACAACACGAACGCCCGGCCGGCACTCGCAGTGACCGCCTCGCGTATCCCTTCGGCTAACAATTCGTCGTAGCGCGGCGTGCCCGGGTCCGGCACGCTTTTGTAAATGCGCACCTGCATTTGCCGCTGGTAATCAAACGGACTGCCGATGCACACGGCGCGGGCCCGCTCGGCGCCGACCCGGCCGCGAAAGTACTCGAGTTTTGGGTCGCCGACGCCGAGGGTGGCGCTGGTGAGCACCAGGCTTTTTTTACCGGTGAACAACAAGGGTCGCAAGCGTTCGGCCACATTCACCGGGGCGGCGTGCAGCGTGTATTGCGTCTCGTCGCGGCCGCTGCGCTCCACCCAATAGACGCTGTGCTCGTCGCGTTGCTCGAGAAATACCGCCAACGAGCCGTGCATCTCACGCAAGCGCCGCGACGCGTCCTGCAACTCGGCCCGCGTGGGCTCGGCTTCTACGTCCGCCGCCAGCGCATCGACTTCTAACCACAACCTGCGCAGCGGCTCGGCAAGGGTGTTGGAGACGACCTCCGGTTCGCGGATGCGGCATTCCTTGGAAAAATCGCCGAAGCGGGTCGTGTCACCCAGCCGTTGGAAAAACCGCTCCACCTCAGTGAGGGTTTCCTCCACGGCGAGCATGGCGGAGGCCTTCTGAAACGCCTTGAGCAAGCCCTTGTGTGTCCGCGGATGGTAGAGCCGCTGTAAGTCAAAGCGCAGGCCGGACTGCGACAGCCGCAGGCCCAACTGCACCGCCGCTACCTGTTCGATGGTGTGCGCCTCGTCGAGGATGGCGAAATCGTTGGGAAACAAAAAGCCGGGGATTTTCCCGCGTGCCGGCTCGCCATCCTCGTCCTCGTCCGGCTCCACGTCCTTGTTGAGCAAGGCAAAAAATAACGTGTGATTGACCACTACCAGCCGGGCATCGGCCGCTGCCTTGCGCGCCTCCTGGAAAAAACAATTTCCCCGCGGCCCGCAACTACGCGCCGTGCACAGGTGCGCCTCGCTGCACACCTGCAGCCAGACTTTCGGCTGCGGCTGAAACTTCAAATCGCTCAAGGTCCCGTCGCGGGTGCTTTCCGCCCATTTGCGCAAAGTCTCCAACTCCGCGTTTTCCGTGCTCGTGAACAAATCGTCCGTCTGCTCCAGCGCCCGCCGCAAGCGTTGCGGACACAAGTAATTTTGCCGACCCTTCAACAACACCACCGGGAAATCATCCCCCAAGATTTTGCGCACAATCGGAATGTCCTTCCGCACCAATTGCTCCTGCAAATTGATCGTGTGCGTCGAAATCACCCCCTTCCTCCCCGTCTCCATCGCAAACCGCGCCGCCGGCAATAAATACGCCAGCGACTTGCCCACCCCGGTTCCCGCCTCCGCCACCAGCGAGCTGGCGTTGATCAAGGCCTCCGCCACCGCCACCGCCAACTCCTGTTGCTGCGGACGGTACTCAAAATCGCGCGACTTCGCCAGCACGCCTTTTTTGGAAAAGGCGTCTTTCACCGCATCGCAGAACCCTGGCAGCGGATGCCCCTCCGTCATTGAGATCATCGCGCCCCATCACATCCCACTTTGCCCCCACTGCCAAGCCAAGACTGCCAAGAAGACTTCAAGACACAAGACTTCAAGACACAAGAGAAGAAAGAGGCGCGGCGGAGCGCTGGCTTTAGCCGGCGCGTCACCATTTGTGCGCCCTCACGAATTCAACAAATCCTGCATATCACATTCCAGGAAAAGCTTCCATGTTTCATCCTCGTTTTCTAGCTCACGATTCCTCGCGAGGTTCTCTACAGAAGAGAACAAAGGGAACGAAGGGGAGATGAGGCTTGGTTTCCTTCTGTTCAAATCCAGTTTTCATTCCTCTTCCCTGAAAAATCCCACCCTTTGTCCTGGAATAACTTTTTTCATGGGTCGTTTTTGTAGGACTCGCGATCTCCTCTTGTCTTGAGTCTTATCTACAAATCGAAGAACCGCTTG
>WBXE01000104.1 GCA_008932955.1 Verrucomicrobiota bacterium | reverse complement strand
TGTCGGGCAAGCCGTCCGGGTACTGCGCCGCATCCACCACGTGGGCTCCGGTGGAGGTAGCCACCTTGGTGGCAATTTTGCGGTTGTGATAGGGCTCGACGATGATGGCCTTGATTTTTTCGGCCTTGATGCGGCCAATGACTTCGGCCAGATGCGCTGGCGACGGCGGCACGCCAGGTTTGGGCTCGAGAAACACATCGATGTCGAAGCCGAAGCGGCGGGCGAAGTACAGCCAGTCGTCATGATACGCAGCGAGGTGCTGGCCGCGGAATGGCAGCAGCGCCTTGCCCCATTCCTGGAGCTTGGCATCAATGGTGGCCTCAAATTTTTTGGCATTGGCGGTGTAGCTTTCGGCGTTGGCCGGATCAGCGGCGCTGAAGGCGCGTGCGATGTGTGCGGCGACGGCTTTGGCGATGATTGGATCAACCATGAAATGCGGATTGCCAGAGGCATGGACGTCGCCAGCTGCGCGGCTGAGGGTGGCGGGCACATCGAGCAGGCGGATGCCTTCGGATGCTTGGACGCGGCCGACTGCGCCGGATTCAAGTTTCGAGTTGCGCGCGGTTTGGAGCAATGGAGGCAGCCAGCCGACTTCCAATTCCGCGCCGCCCTCAATGAGGATATCGGCGCTGCGCAGTTTGACGACAAAGCTCGGCCGGGCATCCACAAAGTGCGGATCTTCGGTCGGCTTCGCCATCGAGGTGATGTCCACGTGGTCGCCACCAATTTCGCGGGCGATGGCCGCGTAATCAGCTAGCGTGGCCACCACGTTGAGTTTGGCTCGCGCGGTGCCGGTGAGGGCCGCGCAGACGGCGAGCAGGATTGCAATATGGGATCTCATAGGGGTATTTTGTTAGTTAGAGGAATTAGAATTTGTGTGCGCCGTGGGCGCCGAGGGCGATTTCATACATCAGGAAGACTGAGTTTTCGTCGCGGCTTGGCAGGAAGGCGTTGGATCGAAGCATATCATAATTGTATTGCAGGCGGAACTTGGAGAACTCCGAGGGATACCAGGTCAGATCGGTGGAGATGCGGCTGCGGCTCTGGCGCTGCGCATCGTTGGTCACGTCGGATGTCTGCATGTGCATGTAATCCCCGCGCAGGCCGGCGGCCCAGCCCTTGTAGAAGCCCCACAAGACTTGCGAATAAACGCCCCAATCACGGAAGGTTTCGCCAACCGGATAGAAGTTATCGAGCCCTTGTCCGGCCTCAAACCGGCGGACCATCGCCTCGCTCTGCCATTTCACATAAGGCCAACCGCCTTCTGCATCGGCCGGCTTCCACTTGTAAAATAAATCCACGCCATAGATTTGGGTCGCACTGCGGTAGCCAGTGTCATTGGGCCCTAAGGCTGCCGACACGCCGCCGAGAAGCGTCTGCGTGGATGTTAGATCGACCGAGGCTTCGAGGCGTGGCGTGATTACTAGATCCGTAATGCCATCGGTCTGGCGGTCAATCGTCGGTCGTTGGAAGAATGTGCCGCTATCGCCGGGGTTGCGGAACGAATAGCCGGTGCCGCCCTGGCCGTTTTGCAGCGCCACAATCGCCTGGGCGTAAAACGGCAGCGGGATGACCCAGGCGAGTTGGGCACCGACGCCGCGCAGTCCGTCAGGCCCGAGCAGCAGTCCTTGGACCAGAGGCGCATCGACAAAATCCCAGCCGTGCGGATGAATTGGGTTGATGCGGCCGAACTGCGTGAAAAATTGCCCGGCTTTCATCTGCAGACCATAAGGTAGGGTAGTGGTTTGGCCGAAGGCCTCCTCCACTTCGACCTGGGTTTGGTTATGGTTGTCGAGCTTGAAGACGATATTGGCGAAGCCTTCGAAGAACGGGTCCACCGCACCATCCAAGGCAAGTTCGACGTTGCGGGCATTGAATCCGCGTTGCTGCGGATCGTGGTCGCCGACTTCAAGCGAGCTGAGTTTGGGATCGGTGGATGCCGCGCCCGCCACCATCGCGTCGAATGAAATGTTCAGATAGCTGCCTTTGGCCGCAGCCCCACCGATCAGCCCCCCTGACGGCAGCAATCCGGCCGAGGGGCCGCTAGCCACGACTGTGGCATCGGTGGTGGGAATTAAATTGGCTGCGGCCTCGGGCGTGGCCACTGCTTGCTTGGCAGGCGGCAGTGCGCCCGCAGCGCCCGGCACGAGTGATGGATCGGTGGTGGGAAATGCCGGTGCCGGGTCCGGGGTGGCGGCCTTGTTAGTCGCGGCTGCAGGCGTAGCTGGCTTTAGCGAGTCGATGAGCGTTTGCTGCTCGGCGATTTGTTTTTTGAGGGCGTCGAGCTCCGCTTGGTGGCGGGTTTGCATGTCCTGGATGCTTTGCTGCATCCCGAGGAGTTGCTGGTGAATCTCTGCGCTGCTGATAGCTGGAGCGCCAGGCTCAGCGGCTTGAAGACGAATGGAAATGAAAAGTATTGTTAGAAAAATGGTTATGGTTTTGGCAAGTTGTATGAACATGAGAGTGACTGATTAAATGGGTGAATGCCGTGGGTTGCACGCGTCATTCAGATAGAGAGCCGGAACCAACGGGGTCCGGCCTGCTGCTTCGACCTTTCAGAGAAGTCGCGGTGGCCCATGCTCGAGCAAACTCCCGCACAAATGCTCGGCCAGTGAATGCCGCGCATCTGCTGCCATTGCGACGATTTCGTAGTCGAGCGCTGCAAGGTGCGTTGCGCTGATTGGCGCCACAAGCGGTTGCTCGATGAGTCCCGACTTGAAATCGGTAACGAGACATTGGTGGTCGGACTCGTGCGAGGATAGATGGAAATACCCGTGCAATTCCGGCGACGAGGCGAGCATTGTCACCACCAAAACCTGGATGATGGCTAGCCAAACCAAGGGCACGCAGATGCGCCGCAAGTTGTGTTGGAATGGCCGACTCATCATCTCGGCGAGGCTTTTAGCCCACGCTTGGCACCATGGCAAATTTTAATTTTGCTGGAATTGTATTCTAAATGCCGCAGTTAGGAACCATGGCTTATACGGGTGAAGACTTTGAGAGGGGCGATGCTAGCGGGATGGGTTGGTAAATCGTCGCAATCCGTACTTCAGTTGTAAAATTTGTCACGAACCATCCCCAATAATCCCTAGCTTGATGCGCAGGGCTCACAGCCGGTTCAGTCGCTGGCGGGCAGGCCTAGCAATTCGAGGAGACGCTGGAGGTCGTCGTTGCCGTAGTACTCGATTTCGATGCGGCCTTTTTTAGGCGAATGCTGGATGGCGACGTGGGTGGCGAGATGGGCGCGCAGGCGGTTGGTGACGGCGCGGACCTGAATATCGGCCTCGCGCAGGGCGAGGGCTTTTTTCGATTCTCCGGCATCGCCGGCCAGGGCGTCGGACGCAGCGAGCAGGGATTGAACGAATTTCTCGGTGGCGCGCACGGTGAGTTGGCGGCGCAGGACTTGGTTAGAGGCGAGCAGTTGGGCTTCCTGATCCTTGAGGGAAAGCACCACTTTGGCGTGGCCGACGGAGAGGCTTTTTTTTGCCACCATGATCTGGATGTCAGGGTGGAGGTCGAGCAAGCGCATGGCATTGGCCACGCTGGCGCGATTTTTGCCTACGCGGGTGGCGATTTCCTCCTGCTTGAGGAAGTATTCCTTGGCGAGGCGGACGTAGCCGGCGGCCTCTTCCATCGGATTGAGGTCTTCGCGTTGGATGTTTTCGATGAGGGCCATTTCCAGCACATCGCGGTCGGACGCCTCGCGTTCGATCACCGGCACCGTGGCCAGGCCGAGTTTGTGGGCGGCACGCCAGCGGCGCTCGCCGGCAATGAGCTCGTAGGTCCCGTTGACCGGCCGGACAATGAGTGGCTGGATGATGCCGTGTTGGCGGATGGATTCGACGAGGTCGTCGAGCGGCGCCTCGAAAAATTGGGTGCGAGGTTGCAAGGGGCTGGGCACCACCAGGTGGTGTGGCACGTCGCGCACCCGTTGCAAATCCTCTGCGGAAATGACCCCGTCCGCCGCCGGAGCGCTGGGGTGTTTGCGAATGAGGGCTGCGAGTCCTTTGCCGAGTGCTTGTGCCTGTTTAGCCATGGGGGAAGGAGCAGTAGCAAGCCGGACCAAGAAATCCAAGCGGAAAAGCTGCAGGCTTGACGGATCAGCCGCGAGAGGGCATTTAAGCGGGCGTGAAAACGCTGTATGGCTTGTGGATAGTATCGCTCGGAACCTGCTTGTGCGGGGTGGCCGTGGCTCAGAAAGGCGGCGCGGCGGCCCCGGCGCGAGCGGTTTCCGGGTCGCCGACCGCAGCGGTGACCGTGCCGGCTGCGGTGGTAGCGGCGGCCGTGGCGGCGGTGGATAAACTCGGCAGTGAGGTGACGCGCGGCCATTACGCGATGGCCATCGAGCGGATGAATCCGTTGTGGAAGCTGCGCTTGGCGAACCAAACCCCGGGCGGCATGGCAGAAGTGCTCAAGCAGATTGAAGCAACGTCCAAGCGCATGACCCAGCAAGGGGTCAGCATCATTTCCTCCGTTCATCAAGGGGCGCCGCGCGCCTTTGAAGTCGGGCCTAGCACCAAGGTCGAGGTGGTCAAGGGCGAGCCGATCGAGATGGAAATTTTCACCAAGTGGCTGGTATTGGTGCCGACACTAACCAAATACCGCTTGCTCCTCCCGGGCGATCCCAGGCCGGTGGTCATCGAGAAGCTTGGCTTCCAAGTGGCCGTCTCTGATAAGGCGCAAAACGATTGGACTTTTATTGATGGCACGGGGCTGACCTTGAACACCTTGCGCAGGCTTTACCTGACCTTGCCGCGCGATCTGGAACTGCCGCCCATCGAAGAGCGCAAAGCCGCTCAATCCCGTTGAGTTTGTTATCATGGCTGTAAAAATCAAAGTTGAGTCGGAAGAACAAATCCTGCACCGCAAGCTCTTGCGATTGTGGCAGCGCGGGCAAAGTGCCCTGTGCGAAGTGCGCGGGTCGGATATCCACGGCCGTGGCGTATATGCCACCGCTTGCATTGCCAAGGATGCGCCCATCATCGAGTATTTGGGCGAGCGCATCGACAAGCGCGAAAGCCAGCGCCGCGGCACCCGCCTTCACGCCAAGTCCCTCAAGACCGGCGATGCGGCGGTGTATATCTTCACGCTGTCGAAGCGCTATGACATCGATGGAAATTTCCCGTGGAACACTGCCCGCCTCATCAATCATTCGTGCAATCCAAATTGCGAGGCTTGGATCGTCGGCCGCAAAATCATCATCCATGCCTTGCAGAATATCCAGCCCGGCGACGAACTCACGTTCGATTACGGCTTCGACGTCGATTGCTACGCCGACCATCCCTGCTTGTGCGGCGCCGCCAACTGCAAGGGCTACATCGTCAGCCGCCAGCAATGGCCGGAGTTGGACCAGCGCCTCAATGGGGTCAGTCCCGCTTTTCGAGCATGACCCCGCGCAGGCGCTTCCCGAATGCTCGAAAAGCGGGACTGACCCCGCTGGCAGGTCTCATTGACTAAGGACTGATGATTTTGAGTTTTGGAAAATAGGTTTTGTAACGGGTGGCATCGCGGGTGAGCAGTGCGTGGCCAGCGAAAAGCGCATGGGCACCGATGAAGAATTCAGGTAGCGTGGCGATGCGTTGGCCGCCGGTTCTCCGGTATTGGGCATGGGCTCTGGCAGCCAGAACACTGGCCTCAAAGGGGATGGTTTCGAGCTCCATGCTCGCCGCTCGACGCCACCCATCAAGCTTGGCCCAATCGTAGTCCAAAGCCCGTGAAATTTCCGCGCATACCCCCGGACTGAGAACCAGGAAGCGGGTTCTTTGTTGCGCTGCAATGGCTTGCGCCGACCCGTCAAACCAAGTCTCGTCCAAGGTGAGAAGGTCAAGAATGACGTTTGTATCCAACAGAATGCGGGATTTCATAACGGCTCCCCACGCAACTCCTCAAGGTGGGCGTCGGTGATGAGTTTGCCCTGTGCCATGCCGGCGCTTTGCTGCATCCATTTGGGCAAGCGAGCTAGATGGGTCTTCGTGTGCCGGCCGGGCTGAGGTGCCACCACAGGCTCACGGAGCATTTTTTCCAAGGCTTGCACAGACTCTTGAGCTTGGTGGCTTGCTGTGCCGCAGGCACCTTCGCCCAACGGTAGATGTCGTCCGGTATGTCGAGGGTGGTTTTCATGTCCCATACCCTAAGCCGGATTCACCACCTGTTAATATGCAAGTATGCAAGTATGCATTTATGACTCCACCTCAGCTGCACTCAATCCCCCGGTCTTCCAGGCGCCCCCTCGGGGGCTTGCGCGGCCCCCATTCCCTGGTTAGAGTCGCGCCCGCATGCTCGAAAAGCGGGACTGACCCCGCTGGCCTCAGCCGTGCATCAGGCGCAAGCCCCAGGCGATGAGGGCGGCGGCGGCAGCCGTCAGGGTGAGCAGCAGCAACACGCTGCGGGTTTGGGCCTTGAGCACATTGGTGACTGCGGCGCGGGTGGCCACATCTTCCTCATAGCGTTTGATGCGCGAGATTTCGCTGACCCGATCGAGCGGGGGCATGGTATTGTCGCGATCGAGTTTTTCGCGGGCGATGCGTTGGGGTAGCTCGCGGGCCGCCTCCAATTCCTTGGCTAGGCGCAGGGCTTCTTGCTCGCAATGTTGCAGTTCGAGTTCCTCTTGCAGCAGGGTGGGTGAACTCATGGCTGGTGGGGTCTACTTGAGCAGATAGATGACGAGCGCGGCGCTACCCAGGACGCACACCGGTAGGTTGAAGGCCAGGCCATTGCGCAGGTTGAGCAGAAAGTCCGAATGCTGGGCCGTCTGGCTACGGCTGCGGCCGCGCTTTGCCGCGCGGCCGAAAATCGCCCCGCTGCGGCCACCTTCAAAGTGGCTGGCTGCCTGATCGTATTCGTCGCTGGCGATGTCCACGGCCATGACCGAACGCTCGAGTTTGTCGGAGAGGTTGTCGCGGGTCCAGCTTTCCGGATTGATCTTGTCGAGCTTGTCCAAGTGGGAAACGAAGCATACCCGGCATTGTTCCAGGTCTTCGCTCTCTTGGCGGATTTCATAGAGCTCGCGCTCGATGAGGGTCACCGCCGAGCTGAGTTTTTCCGAGAGTTCCACTTGCTGGGTCAAAAAACTGCGCTTGCGGGCGGTGAGTTCTTCCAGCACGCGTTTCTTTTGTTCCAGTTCTTCGCGTTGCACCTGGATGCGCTCGAGTTCATCTTGCGCCGCTTGCAGCTTCGAATCATAATCCTCCATCACCGCAGGGCCTGGCCGCGTCGGCATTTCCAGTTGGGTCGTTCGCATCTTAATGTGGTGGGTGTGGTCGCTGGTGGCTGGCATGGCGGGCGGGGTATTTGGCGCTACGCGTCTTCGATTAGTTCATTTGACTTGCTTTGGCGAGCAAAATAATCTGGAAATGTTTATTATTTTCCTTTCGCGCAGATCTCATCTCAACTGCTGTAGCCAACGCGAGTCCGGCTTAACGAGAGGGGGGCAAGGGGATGGGGGCAAGCGGCCCGTTGCGCTCGACTCTATCGACTCTGCGATAAATCTTCAAGTGAGTCTGCAGCTTGAATCCGGCTTGCTGTAAACCCTGGGTGGAGTAAGGATGGCGTGCTTGCATTTTCCACATGAAAAAGATTCGCAAAATCCTGGTGGCCTGCGACAAGTTCAAGGGCTCACTTTCCGCTCCTGAGGCCTGCTCCGCCATTGCCCGTGGCCTGGCCCGGCGTTGGCCGGAGGCACTCATCGAATCATGCCCCATCGCCGACGGCGGTGATGGGTTCGCCGCCGCCCTCGCGGGCCCGTTGCGCGGCCGCTGGATCGAAGCTCCCTGCCATGATGCGCTCGGTCGTGCAATCCGGGCCAGCTATCTCGCGGTTGATAGCCCCGCGGGCCTGCTCGCAGTCATCGAAATGGCGGCCGCTTCCGGCCTTTGGCGCATCGCGGATGACGCTCGCGACGTTCTGCTAGCCAATACCTTTGGCACCGGCGAATTGATGCGCCATGCGGTAGAACACACCCGGGCCACGCGCCTCATCCTCGGCATCGGCGGCAGCGCCACCAACGATGGCGGTGCC
>WBXE01000103.1 GCA_008932955.1 Verrucomicrobiota bacterium | reverse complement strand
GCCGAGGCTGGCCCAGCGGCCGTCCTGCCAGCGGGCAAAGCTATCGAGGCGCACGTTGCGGTCGGTCGTTAGGGCGCGGCGCAAAAATTTCCCTTCGAAGCCGAGGGTGTTAGTGAGCAGCAATACGCTGCGGCCCTCCTGTCTAACCGCCACGACAAAGGGTTGGGCTTTGGCGGCGGCATCGGCGGCGGCGTCGGCGACGCGCACTTCAAAAGCATAAGTGCCCGGGCGCTCGGGTTGGATCGGCAACAGTGCCTCGGCCACCTCGCCGCGGCGGTTGAAGCGCAGGGGTTTTTCCGCGATTTTGCGACCCTCGCTCCACAGTTCCACCGGTATGTCCTTGCCCTCCACGCCCCAACCTTGGAGCACGACGCGCACGCTCGTTTCCGCTCCGGCGACCGGGCGGCGGGGCGGCTCAACTTGCCAGATAGTCACCCGCGCAGCGGTGGCACCGGGCGGCTCGACTTCCATCACCCAGCACGGCAGCCCGAGGCTCACGGGTGGGCCAGCGCCGGTGTCCAGCCCATCGGATAGAAGCACCAGCCCGGCGGCATTTTCATGACCGTAGCGGCGCGCCCATTCATCCAGCGCGCGGTTGATTCCCGACTCGGTACCTTTGAAGGTGAGTTCGCCCGGCACCGTTTCTACCAAATTTTTGGCAATGGAAAAGTACCGCAGGTCACAGGTTTCGCGGGCCTGGCGGAAGGCGGCGGAGTCTAACCACTCGCGGGCCATCGCCCGGCGCGGCGTGGCGCTCGGGCCGTCGTTCATGCTTTGCGAGGCATCGACTAACACGCCGACGAGCGGTCGCTCGGCGACTGACTCGCGGCGGCGGAATTGCGGTTGGAGCACGATCCATGCCATGAGGATGGCGGAGGCGCCGCGCAAGCCCGCGAGCCACGCGGCGCGCCGCCGCTCGGGGTCGCGGCGCAACCCGCGGAAGGTCCAAGCGGTGAAACCTAACACGGCAATCGCGAGCGCCCAATTAAGCCAGTGGGTGGTCATGAGGTGATCCTCCATCCAACGGCAATGAAGCGCGGCCTCCCGGCGGGTATGCGCGTCGGACTAAGGCGAATCGAGTCAAAAAACCACCGCGTTGCGATGAATTGTGGCAAAGAAACCACTGAGACACTGATGACCACTGAGTGTACTGAGAAGAAATTCATGAATATTTCAGTGTTTTCAGTGGTCATCAGTGCATCAGTGGTAAAATTTGTCACGCACGATCCTAACAATGCTTTTCATTCGACGCGCTTGTCCGGTTGGTGACTCGGCGCCGCCGGCGGCCGCTATCCGCCGCTTGGCGGCTGCAGCGCTGACCCATCCTTCCGCTAGAAAAACCAGCGCCGCCGATCCTAATAACCATGGCCACAGCGGCACCTCGCGGCGGCTTGCCTCGCGCCACTCGCGCAGCCCCTGGGAGCCGGTTGCCACCCGCCCGGGCAGCATGGCTTGCAGTTTAGCCGCCTCCAGAGGCCGCAAGTCAGACTCAGCGCGCCGCACGTTCACCGCGCAGCTCCACTCGACTTGGCCCGAGTTCGTAACCGCGTCGTACACACCGCTGTGCAGCGCGCGGGTCGCCGCGCTGCCATCGGCCGCGGCGGGCCACGCCGCGCTACCGGCAAATTTTGTCAGATCCGGCCAGGCCTCGCCGACCCAACAGGCGCTGCTTGTCTGCATGGCGAGTTGGCGGGCGTTGGCCAATTGTTGGACGAGCGGCACAAAGGCGGGCGAGAGTGGCAGGTCGCCCCAGGCGCGGTCGGCGCTGGCATTGAGCCACAGCACGCGGCCCATGCCGTGGGGCACTTCGACCAGCAAGGGAAACTCGCCCGCCAGCGTGGCTAACACTTTTCCTGCGGCGGCGGGCATACAGCGCCTGAGGGTTTTTTGGGGGAGTGGCGGAAAGGGCGTCTGCTCGCTCCACAGCCCGCTGAAGAGCGGATGCTTGGGCACTAACAAGCGGGTGGCGATCCGCCCCGCAGGCAAGCTCACTTCTTCGCCCGCGCTCACTGGCCACGCCTTGGGCAGCGGGTCTGGTGGGGCGTCGGCGGTGACTACCACCGTGCCGCCCGTCGCCGCAAACGCCAGCGCCTTTTCCCACGCGTCGGCACCCGCCACCGCCCCGCCGGTGAACCACACCGCATCCACCCCCTCGGTGGCTTGCTTGGCCCAGGCATCCGCTTCAATTGCCTGCACCTTGCCGGCGCCGCCAGCGGTCAGTGCTTTTGTTAGAAAAAACCCCGCCCGCATACCGCCGCCGATGCCACCGTTGTGCTCGACGACCATGGCATGGAACGCGCGGTGCAGCGGCAAGGCGAAGCACCATCGGTCGTCGCAGGCGAGCGCGTCGCCGGCCAGCGCGACCTCGCCGGTGAGGACGCAGGCGTCGAGCGCAGGCACGGGCAGGGCCAAAGGCAGCTCCAGCGAGCCGCCGGCGGCCAGCGCCACCGGCTTGCGCAACACCGTCTGGCCACCGATCCGGCACTCGAGCAAATCGCTCGCAGCCGCGTCGCCGCAGTTCACCAATCTGGCTGTGCCGGTGAGCATCGCGCCTTCGCGCAGCGCCGCTTGGTCCCATTCGATGGCAGCGACGCTGATGTTAGAAGCGCGGAGCTCATCGGGCGCGAGCACGGCGAGGCTGGTGTGGCTGCGTTGCCAAGAGTGGCGGAAAAACTCGTCGGCGGGCCAATCCCAGGCGGCGGCTTGGTTATCGGTGATGATCAGCAATTCCTTGCGGCTGAGGCTGCCGGTCGCGGCCCATTCGCGCGCCGCGGTAAACACCGGGGCAAGGCTCGACGAGCCTTCCGTGGGCGTTATCGCGTCGAGCATCCGGAATACCTGTGCGCGATCGGTGATGGGTACCGGCACCACCGGTTCCAGCTTGTCTGTTAGAACCCACAGCGCCACCGCGTCCGCTCCGTCGAGGCCGCTGATCCACTGCCGAGCCAGTTGTTTGGCGGCATCCAGGCGGGTGCCGTCGGGTCCGCGCCACCCCATGCTGGTGGTGGCGTCGATGACCACCACCGATTCCACGCGGCGTTGCGCGCCCAACCAATGGCTGGTCGAGCGCACGACCGGGCGGGCAAAGGCGAGTGCCAGCAAGGCCAGCAGCAGCAGACGCAGCAATAGCAAGCTGAGGTCCTCGACGCGCACCTGGCGTTGCATGCGCGCGGTGGCCAATTTTAAATAGCGCAGCGAGGGGAACTCGACGGGCGTCTGGCGGCGTTTGCGGCGCAAATGCAGCCACAACGGCACCGCTAAGGCGGCAGCGCAGGCTAGCAGGAATGGCGAGAGGAAGGCCACGGAGGAGAAAGCATTAAATTCTCAGTTTTCAGGAGCCTTGAGAAGCTGGGTGAGCGGCAGGCGGGCGGTGGTGGCTTCGGCGTGGATGAGTTGGTCCAGGAAGCCGGGCTTGGCGGAGGCCAGACCCGGCATGGAAAGGAGGCTGAGGAGTTGCGGATGCAGCACGAAGGTGGAGATGGAGAGCAATTGCATGAGGCCATCCAGAACGGCGGCCTTGGCTACGCGGGCTTTGAGCCTAGTGCTTCGGCGATGAGGGCGAGGAGGTCGGCGCGGCCGGGGGGGAGGGTGGCGGAGGCGGTTTCGCGGGCGAGGGCGGCGAGCATTTCGGCGTCGATGAGGGCGGGTTGGTCGTGGCCGAGCCATTGGGCGAAGGCGCAAACCAGGGCGGCGAAGCGGGCGTCGTCGGATGGTTCGGCATCGCGGTGGTGGGTGATGGGGATGGCGGGTGCGGGTTGGCCGTCGAGGGACCAATCGAGCGAGCCGAAGGTGGTGGCGGTAGCGGCGGGCTCGATTTCCAAGACGAGAGAGGTGCAGGATTTGGCGGGGAGTTGGGTGGGCAGCGGGCTGGAATCGAGCCCGGCGGGCAGCGCAAACCCGAGCAAGCGGTAGCGGGCGACGGTGGCGGGATCGGCGCGAAAAGTGGCGGCGACGTCATGGGCGGCATCGGCGGCACCGCGGATGGAGATGAGAAGGAGGGTGGCGGAGGGTTTCCATGGGCAGGGCAGCGACTCGGTGGTGAGGCTCACGCCTTGGCAGATGGCGGCGCAAGCGGCTGGCCGGAGGGTGAAAGAGTTGAGGATTTCCTCGAGGCGCACCGCCTTGGGCGAAGGCAGTTGCTGCTCGTCGCGAATAGCATGGGTGATCCAGCCCAGACTGGAGCGGCCCGCATGCAGCGGCAACGCCAGGGTGGGGGAGCTGGCCGCCGTCACCGACTCGCGCAGGCTCAGGGCCGGCAGGTCGGCGGCGGCCGGCGGCGGGGAATGTTCGAGAACCTCGGCGGCTTCGCGGAAAAAGTCCGCTGCCGATTCGGCCAGTGCCGCATCGCGCGCGGCGGCGTGGCCTGCGAGGCGGGTGGGTTCGGCTGCGGCGGCCGCCGGATCGGCATCCGCCTCGGCGGACTGGCGGCTGGCGTCTGGCGGGCCCGGTGCCGGAAGCAGGGCGATGGCCAGCGGCATCGGCTCCGGGCTAGGGTCGGGCGCTTGGGTGGCGGCGGGGGCTGGGTCCGGCGCTTCGGCCACGCAGGTGGCGGCGGGGGCGGCGGAGTCGACGACGGCTGCAGCGGCGGGGGCCGGCGCGCGGTGGTGGCTGTGGATAGCGACGGCCAGCACAAGGAGGATGGCGGCGCAGACGGCGATGGGCCAGGTTCGCATGGGGCGGATTGGCTTAGAAAACAATTTGGACTTGGTGATTTTGGCTGCTGGAACCACGGATTTCACGGATTTTACGGATGAAGAAAGAGTTCTGAATTTTATGTGGAAAGTTGACTCACTGCCAAATGCTTCCCGCAAAGTCTCTAAGTACACTCAAGACGGCAAGACCCAAGACGCAAGTGAAGAACAGATGTAGAAGCGCCGCGCTCTCTTGTCTTGGGTCTTGCAGTCTTGCAGTCTTGCGTCTTGCGTCTTCTGCTGTCACCCATTCCACTTAGCGCCCCTTGCGACTCTGCAGTAAATCTTCATGTTTTAGTCGGGCGATTCAGAGCGCTTCCGGGGTTTGCATGAGGGCGGCCACCCGGTTGAGCAGGACCCCGGCACCACCGCCATCGACGACGCGGTGGTCGAATGTGAGCACGACGGCAGCCTCAGTGGCGGGGAGGAAGGCACCGACGTGTTCGCTCCAGACGGGTTTTTTAATTCCGGCACCGAGGCCGAGAATGAGGGTTTCGTTGGGCAGCGGGATCGGCGTGCCCAGGGTGAGGCCAAAGGTGCCAAAGTTGGTGACCGTGGCAATGCCGCCTTTGCAGTCGTTCTCGGTGAGGCGGCGCTGGCGCGCCCGGTCCACCAGATCGGCGTATTCCTCGATCAGCTCGTCTAGCGGCTTCTGGTCGACTTTTCGAACCACCGGGACAAGCACCCCGTCCTTGACTTGGACGGCCACGCCGATATCGAACGACCGGGGGTGGACGATTTTTTGACCGATGAGGTAGCCGGCGGTGGCGGGTTGTTCGCGCAAGGCCAGGGCGAAGGCGCGCAGCAGGTAGAGGGTGAGGCCGGGCTTGGGGGTTTGTTGGCTGCGATGATCGATGGCGCGGTCGAGCAACACCGGCAGGCCGACGGTGGCCAGCGGGCGCGTCCAACTGCGGCGCATGGCGTCGGCCACGGCGAGGCGCATGGATGAGGCATGGCTGCTGGGCCAGGCTTCGAGGTAATCGAGAAATCCTTCGAGGTCTTCCACGGTCACGCGGCCACCCGCGCCGGTGCCCACCACCGCCGAAATATCCGCCTCGCGCAACCCGAGCTCGTCCATCCGGGCGCGCATCCGCGGCGAAATGTAATGCGCGCCCATCACGCCAATGGGTACCGGCAGGCCTTTGACGCTCGGCACCACGTCGGGGGCTTCCTCATAGCCGTCGTCATCGAGGGCAAAATGCAGGTTGGCTTCGTGGCTGGCGCTGGTCTTGGAGGTGCCCGAGGATTTGGCGGCGCTGCGTTTCGCTTCGATGGCTTCGAGTGATTCGACGCCGGTGCGGGCGATTTCTTCTTCGGAAACGTCGAGCAAGCCGAGCAGGGAGCCGACCGAGTAGGAGACGCCTTCCTTGGCGCGGAGTTCCGCCACGGTGCCGTGGCAGAGGGTTGTCACGCTCATGATCGCCTTGTGCGTTTCCACTTCAATGATGTCTTGGTCGGCTCGCACCGCGTCGCCCACCGCAACGAGCAGGCGCACAATGGAGGCCTCGGCAATCGACTCGCCAAGCTGCGGCATGAGAATAGGAACGGTGGGCATGGGGGGAGAAAAGTTGAAACCTGGAAGCCGAAAGCCGAAATGACGGATGCGACGGAGGCTTTTGCTTGAACCGGGACGGTTCTATGCCGAAAGCACCCGCTTGGTCAAACCGATTGCGGGAAAGCCGCCGGGAAACACCTCAAACCGGGGTTTTTGCCTCCCTAGCCCGAGATTTGCAGGTGAAGACTATGGAATGATCGCGCCACTCTCTTACAGGTCGCGGAATTCGTCTTCGGTGACTTGCGCTTGCTTGAGGATCGAACAGAAGGTTCCGGTGGGAGCATCCCCGGTGTGTGTCGGCAGGTAGGTCTGCCGACCGTCCTCGTTCCACAGCTTCACCAGATCACGGGCCGCCTCCAAGGCTCCCTCCATTCCAAGTCCATGCGCCACGGCTCTGCAATCCCTCCGGCACCCGTGCCTGCGCCCAAAGCGGCCTGCGCCCTCGCATGGAAGCCGCCGAAGAAAATGCGAACATCGAGAACTTCGAACAGAAGAGCGCAAGCGGCAGCGGCGAGACCTCTTCATGAGGGGTACGGGCGGCGCGCCCGTGTGCCAATGCAGGGCAATGAGCTCCGTGCTCAGCAATCTTCTCCTCGGCTCGACGTTGAAAGCGGCGCGAGCGTTAGCGAGCTTGGCAACTTGGCGCAGCTCTAACTGGCATAGCAGCGCGAAGCGGGGCAATGTTCGGCGTTCAATGTTCGCCTTTCCGCCATAAACCGCCCCGCGCGCCGCTCTCTTCCAATTGCCTCCGGCCATGCCAGGTCGGGCTGCGCCAATTTTCTCCATGCTCGCTAACGCTCGCTCCGCGTTCAAAGAGAATACGAACGCCGAACATCCAGCATCGATCTCCAAACGCCGAACAGAAGATGCGAAAATAACAGCCTGAATGGCCAATCTTTCGCTCTTGGTTCTCTTCGGTTCGGCGTTGGATGTTCGACGTTCGATGTTCGATGTTCGATGTTCGATGTTCGATGTTCGATGTTCGATGTTCGATGTTCGATGTTCGATGTTCGATGTTCGCCTTTCCGCCATAAACCGCCCCAGCTCCGCACGCAGCTCTCTTCCAATCCGCAATCCACAACACCTCACGCCGAAAGAATGAATACGAACGCCGAACATCCAACATCGAACGCCCAACGTCGAACAGAAGAAGCGAAAATAACAGCCGGAACGGCCCATCTTTCTCTCCTGCTTCTCTTCGGTTCGACGTTGGATGTTCGGCGTGCAATGTTCGATGTTCGCGTTTCCAGCGGCCCGCGCGCAGCTATCTTCCAATCCAAAATCCAAAATCTCATCTCCCTCCGACCTCCGACAACCCGCGCCTTCTTTCCCACCCCGCCCAATGCCCTGAGGCGCCTGCCAATTTGGAAATATTTCGCCATTCCAACAATTTCCCTTGCCACCCTTGGCCATAGCCCCTGCCGACCGGCAGGCCCTCGCCGCACAAGGCCCGCGAGCACCACCGCTGCCTGCTCATCTATGCCCGGGCGCTGGCCCGCAACGAGGCCACGGCCGCCGACCTCGTCCAAGACGCCTTCATCGCCGCGTTCGGCGGTCACGCTGGTGCCTTTGGAGTAGGATTCTCTACTTCTTATCTGTCACCTTGCAATCTTCAAGAGGGGAACGGGCGGCCCGCCCGTGTGCTAATGCAGGGGCTTCAGCCACCGTTGCGCAGCATTCTTCTCTTCGGTTCGACGTTGGATGTTCGGCGTTGGATGTTCGATGTTCGCCTTTCCCGCAATAGGGGGCGCAGTCCCAGCCCCCGCACGCAGCTCTCTTCCAATCCAAAATTTAAAAT
>WBXE01000102.1 GCA_008932955.1 Verrucomicrobiota bacterium | reverse complement strand
GTTGATTTCCGATGGGATCGATGAACCGTGCAGGAGCTAACAACGGCGGCTGGCCGCGCCCATGCAAAGCCTGCCAAGGCACTTCGTCATTCAAAAATCAACAGTCGTCACTCCTCAATCAGATAGCCCGCCTACCGCTCACGGCACGGGCCGGGAGGCGACCGCGCCGCCCAACGCGGATCTGCACAGCATCCCACCTTGCCCTGCCAATCGCCCGCCCGCGCCAGATGCTGCGCCTTGGACGCTTGCTAACCGGTGATGAAGTAGCGGGTTTCGGCCTTGTCCTCCCCGCTATTCTTGGAACTGTAAATGCGGGTGCAACTCAGCACTTGGCGTGCGTGGGGAAAGGAGCTGATGTCGGAATCAAGAGGAGCGACGCGCAGGTTGCACTGTTCGATGCGACCGTGGCCGCATTCGAGTTGCCCGGCGAGATCCAGAGGGAGGGTGTCTAGCAAGGTGCCGGCAAAAAGATGCAGGTTCTTCTGGTTCTTCTTGAGGGCTTCACGCAGTTGTGAAATTTCAAGCTCTGTCGTGGCCGTCCTAATTTCAAGGCCTTGGGTGACTTCATCCAGCGTCGAGCAAAGGTGCGGCGGGGTCATCACCCGGGTAACATGACAAAATCAGCACCTATGTCACCCCAAACTTAAAAATCTTTGCAGTTCCTTGAATAGAGGCTGATTTAGCCAATCACCCTGCGCTGAGCGGTAAGACGGCATATTTTTGATGGTGTTTGTGTTGCTGAGGGCTACGCTTGCGCGCCAGCTAGCCAGATGATAGAGCCTTGTTACCCGTTACTCTTAAAATCATGAAAAACCTGTTCCGCATCTTTGCCGCGATCCTTTTCGTCGCGCCCGCCGCTCTCCCTGCCGCCGCCGCTAAACCTAACATCGTCCTCATTTACATCGATGACATGGGCTATGGGGATATCGGGCCGTTTGGCTCTACAAAGAACCACACGCCTAACATCGACCGGATGGCGCGGGAAGGCATGAAGCTCACATCGTTTTACGGCGCGCCGGTGTGCACGCCGTCGCGGGCGCAAGTGCTCACCGGCTGCTACGCCAAGCGGGTGTCGCTGCCCAATGTCGTCTTTCCAGCCTGCCCCATCGGCATCAGCGCGAAAGAGAGCACCGTGGCCGGGTTGCTCAAGGGCGCGGGTTACGCCACGATGTGCATCGGCAAATGGCACGTCGGCGATCAGCCGGAGTTTCTGCCCACCCACCGGGGTTTCGACCACTATTTCGGCTTGCCCTATTCTAACGACATGGGCGGCAGCGAGACCGGTCCGCCGCCTGTAGGAACCAAGCGCAAGGGCGCCCCGCCGCTACCCCTGGTGCGCGACGACGAGGTTATCGAAACCCTGGCGCCCGCTGCACAGGACCGCCTAACCGAACGCTACACCGACGAGGCTGTCAAATTCATCACCGAGAACAAGACCAAGCCGTTCTTCCTCTATCTGCCGCACACCGCCGTCCACGTGCCCATTCATCCTGGCGAAAAATTCAAAGGCCGCTCGGCCAACGGCGCGTTCGGTGATTGGGTCGAGGAAGTCGATTGGAGCGTCGGCAAAATCCTCGATACCCTGCGCGAACTCAACCTTGCCAACCATACCCTCGTTATCTTCTCCAGCGATAACGGCCCCTGGCTCGAAACGGGGAAAAACAGCGGCTCCGCCGGCCCTCTGCGCGGTGGCAAGGGCGGCACCTTCGAAGGCGGCATGCGCGAGCCCACCATCGCTTGGTGGCCAGGCAAAGTACCCGCCGCCAGCACCTGCGATGCGGTGGGCGGCAACATTGATTTCTTACCCACCTTCGCCGCGCTGGGTGGCGCAAAGTTGCAGCAAGGCCTAACCATCGACGGCAGGGATATGACGTCGTTATTGTTAGGAAAATCGCAACTCTCGCCGCGCGATGCCCATTACTATTTCAGCTCTAACCGCCTCGAAGCCGTTCGCAGCGGCCCGTGGAAGCTGGCCATCGTCCGCCAATCCGAGAACATGGGTGGCCCAAAAAATGCCGGCGCGGCAGCAGGCGAGTTCACGCCCACCCTCTACAACCTAGACAGCGATATCGGCGAGACCCACGACGTTGCAGCCGAGCACCCCGATGTCATCGAGCGTCTACAAAAACTCATTGCCGTCATGGATGCCGACCTCGGCGTCAAACAACCGGGTCCCGGCGTCCGCCCACCGGGCCGAGTCAAGGAGCCGACCGGTCTCTATCTGCCAGAACAGGAATCCCCCAAGTCTTAAATCCTAAAGGGGATGTTGGCGTAATTTGTGATGGTTGGGCGCATTGAATCTTGACGGAGCGCCGCACCACGGCGCAGGCTGCCACTTATGGCTAAGTTAATCATCGTCGCAGGCGTACCGGGGGCGGGCAAATCCACCGTGCTGGTCGAGGCATGGAAACAAGTGGAACAAGACCTGCATTATTCGATTGTCTCATTCGGCACCGAAATGCTCAACCTCTGCTTGGAGGCGGGCTTGGTATCCGACCGCGACGAGATGCGCAACCTCAGCGCCGACGCTCAGGAGGAAATGCAATGGCGCACCACCAAACGCATCGTCGAGCGACCCGAAAACATCCTGCTCGACACCCACTGCACGATCAAGACGGGTTCCGGCAGTTACCTACCTGGCTTCACTCCGCGCATGTTGGAACGCATGTCGCCCAAGGCCATCGTGCTGGTCGATGCCCATGAAGCCGAGATCCGCGGTCGGCGTCGCCTCGACAAGTCGCGCCCGCTGCGCACCATCGAGAGCAACGAGGACATTCTCGAGCACAAGCTCATCAACCGCGCCTACGCCGCGGCCTTTTCCGCCCGCAGCAGTTGCCTCTTGCGCATCATCCAGAACAACACCGGTGAATTCGACCGTGCCGTCGAGGAGTTTGTCAGCACCATTCGCTTCATCGGCATCGATAAGTACGCCCAGAATCCCAGGCCCAATACCGAAACCGTCTGAGACATCGAAATTGCGCTAAATCTCAGGTTTTCAAGTGGGGGATTGTGGGTGACTAATTTTACCACTGAGGCACTGATTCCCACTGAAAGCACTGATATATTTATTAATTTCTTATCAGTGTGCTCAGTGCTAATCAGTGTCTCAGTGGTTCCTTTGTCACGATTTACCACAACTTTGAGGGAATTGATCTTGCTCGCTCCGTTGTCAAAAACGAGGTCGTCAACTCAGTCCTGAGAGTGTAGAGTGGCGGCATGGATGGGGATTTTCCGACATTAAAACTGCCGGGTGCCTCCGCGCTGCCCGAGCGGCTTGACGGACTGGACCGAGCATCGGCGGCGGCAGCGAAAATCGCTTGGTTCCGCGCTGTGTTCCGCGGCCGTGAGGATGTCTATGCTCGGCGGTTTGCCAGCACCCAAACCGGCCGCGTTGGCTATCAACCCGTGTGCGGCAACGAATGGCTGCACGGAGTGTGCGAAAAACCACGCATCCGCTGCCGCGAGTGCGCCTGCCAGCAGTTTCTGCCGGTCAGCGACGAGGTGCTGCGCTGGCACTTATCCGGCGCTGATGAACGGGGCCGCGAGTTTGTAATGGGTATCTATCCAATGCTACTGGACGAGCGTTGCTGGTTGCTGGTAGCCGACTTCGACGGCGACCAATGGTGCGTGCCACTGCCCGTGGATGCCCCTTGGAAAAAGGACCACGCAGCGAGCGTGCGCCGCCTGATTCACGACGGAGTGGACCGCCCCTTGGCCCAATTATTTGTGCATGCCACCCCACGCCCGATCCCGGGGCCGAGGGTGTAGATAGAGCCCGCAGCGCCAGCGAGGCGTTTATCTATCGCCGGCTAGAATCGCTGCCGAACCTCGCCGGCGTATTCCGGCTCAACGCCCGGCTGCCAATCCCCTTTGACGAGCACAGCGAAATGGAGGTGGATTTGCTGGATGCGACGACGCGACTGGTCATCGAAATTGATGGCGACCAGCACCTGGGCGACGAGGCCGCCTGGCGGCGCGACCGTCGCAAGGATGCGGCGTTGCAGGCGAACGGGCATTTCATATTGCGTTTTCTCGCCTCTGACCTCCGTCAGCATCTGGACATTGTGCTCGACACGGTCCTTCGCACACTGGCCTATCTGCGGCGCAAGTGACACTGCAAGGCCCATGGGGTCAGTCCCGCTTTTCGAGCATTCGAACTCTGGCTTGTGCAACCTTATGCTCGAAAAGCGGGACTGACCCCGTGAATGCGTCAGGCGACGATGTTTAAAAGTTTGCCTTGGATATAGACGATTTTGCGGATGGTCTTGGCGTCAGTGTGGTCGCGCACCTTGGGGCAGGCCAAGGCAGCGGCGGTGGCGGTGGCTTCGTCGGCGTCCTTGGCAAGGAGCAAGCGGTCGCGCAGTTTGCCGTTGACTTGGATGATAATTTCCACCTCGTGGCGGACGAGGGCGGCGGGATTGTAGATGGGCCAGGCGGCTTCCGAGAGCATTGTGGAGCCGCCGAGGCGTTGGTGGATTTCCTCGGTGAGGTGAGGAGCAAAGGGGTTGAGGACAGTTAGAAACTGGGTAAATTCCTTCAATGGCACGACGTCGAGCGCAGTAAACGCCTTGGTGCAGGTCATCATGAAGGAGATGGCGGTATTGAATTTGAGCGACTCGATTTCCTCCCCCACTCTCTTGATTGTGTCGTTGAGAACCCGCAGCAAATCCTTATCGGTGCATGGAACGTCCTGGATTTTCGGGGATAGTCGCCACTCGCCGTCGTGCTCCTCGCAAGCGAGGCGCCACACTTTGGCTAGAAACCGGGATACCCCTTCCACTCCCTGCATGATCCACGGCTTGACCTGTTCGAGCGGACCCATGAACATTTCGTAGAGGCGCAAGGCATCGGCACCATATTCACTAACGACATCATCGGGGTTAACGACATTGCCACGCGATTTAGACATTTTCTGACCATCCTCGCCGAGGATGAGCCCTTGGTTGACGAGTTTCTGGAACGGCTCTGGAGTGGAGACATGGCCGAGGTCGAAGAGGACTTTGTGCCAAAATCGGGCATAGAGCAAATGCAACACGGCGTGCTCGGTGCCACCGACGTAGAGATCGACCATGCCGGTAGCGGAAGGCGCCGGAGGGCGGTCTGCGTCGCCCTTGCCGGTCCAATAGGCTTCGGCTTGGTGGGAGATGAAGCGATTGGTATTAGACGGGTCGCAATAGCGCAGATAGTACCAGCAGGAGCCGGCCCACTGGGGCATGGTGTTGGTTTCCCGCAAGAATCCATCAGGCAGCTCGACCCATTCGCGGGCCTTGCTGAGCAGAGGTTCGGGTGTGCCGCTAGGTTTGTAGTCGTCGAGTGGCGGGGCCAACAACGGCAACTCCGACTCAGGGATGGCCTGGTGATGACCGTCCTTCCACACGATGGGGAACGGCTCGCCCCAGTAACGCTGGCGCGAGAACAACCAATCGCGCAATTTGTATTGAATACGGCGGCGGCCGAGATGGTTAGCTTCAAGCCAATCGATCATGGTGGCCTTGGCTGCGGCAGTAGTAAGTCCATCGAGAAAGCCGGAGTTGATGGCGATGCCGGCATCGCAGAAGACCTCAAAGAGAGTTGGCGTTGCACCCACACTCCTCTGAACCACCTCGACCACCGGCAACTCGAAGCGCTGGGCAAATTCGCAATCGCGTGGGTCATGGGCGGGCACGGCCATGATGGCGCCGGTACCGTAGCTCATCATGACGTAGTCGGCGATCCAGATCGGCAAGAGTACCTCATTGACCGGATTGATAGCGAAGGCACCAGTGAAAACTCCGGACTTATCCTTATTGAGATCGCCGCGATCCATATCCGACTTGGAGGCACAAGCCTTCTGATAGTCTGCGACCGCAGTGCGTTGCACTGGTGTGGTGATTTGGGCGACAAAGGGATGTTCGGGCGCCATGACCATATACGTCGCACCGAACAAGGTGTCCGGGCGGGTGGTGAACACCTCGATGGGGGATGTGAAATTAACAATCTGGAAACTCACGATGGCCCCTTCGCTGCGGCCTATCCAATTTTTCTGCAGCAGCTTGATACCCTCGGGCCAATCCAGGGCGTCGAGTTCGTCGATGAGGCGCTGGGCATACTTGGTGATGCGCAACATCCACTGGCGCAGTGGCCGGCGCTCGACGGTGTGGCCTTTGGCTTTCCACTCTTCGACTTCTTCGTTGGCCAGGACCGTGCCGAGGTCCGGCGACCACCAGACGGGAGTATCGGCCACGTAGGCGAGGCGTACGCCATCGACCTGCTCGCGTGACCAGCCCATGGCCTCAAGTTCGGTGACCGGCTTGGCTTTGCCGTCTACTTCGCAGTAATATGAGCCGTAGAGTTGGAGGAAAATCCACTGTGTCCAGCGGACGTACTCGGGGTCGGTGGTGGCGAGTTCACGGTCCCAATCGTAGGCAAAGCCGAGCGCCTTGAGCTGGCGGCGGAAAGTGGTGATATTGGCGGCGGTGGTGATGGCCGGGTGCTGGCCGGTTTTAATGGCGTATTGCTCGGCGGGCAGGCCGAAGGAATCGTAGCCCATGGGATGGAGGACATTGAAACCGCGCATGCGTTTGTAGCGGCCGATAATGTCGGTGGCGGTGTAGCCTTCCGGGTGGCCGACGTGCAGGCCGGCGCCGCTCGGGTAGGGAAACATGTCCAGCACGTAGTATTTCGGCTTGGCCGGATCAAAGTCGGCATCCCCGGGACCGGGCGTGTGGAAGGTTTTTTCGGCTTCCCAGCGGGCCTGCCAGGCGGGCTCAAATTCGCTGAAGGGGAATGGTTTGCGGAGGTCGGACATGGGCGTGAAAGACAGGGACTGTGGCCACTGCCGACCCGCTTGAAAAGCAAAACTCCGCCCGCGGGTGCAACAATTCGCCAGCCGATGAAGCTCGATAGAAAAAACAGCCCCCCCCTGCCATCGCCAATTTCCTTTTCAGGTTAAATCGCCTAGACGGAGGCCATCCTGGATTGGCAGCGCGCGGCATGCTGTGGCGAGGCGATTGAGTCCGCAAACCGAAGTTTAATCCTAGGACGCCGCCATCCCGGGTCATCGTAGCAGATCATCGCCTCAAGAGTTTGCGCAGAAATTCTGCATCGGAGAAGCGGGAGTTGACGCCTTGGCGCACAATCACCAGATCCAGCGATGGAATAACGAATAAGCGTTGATAGCCGGAGCCCACCACCGCCACCAGATCCACCGGGGCCTGGCGGCAAATGCAGCGCTGGTGCCAATCCTGCGCCTGCCACTTTTTTTCCAACATGTCCTCGATGTCAGACTCACGGACCCCCTGGTGATTGGCAGCCGTGTTGAGCCAAAATCCCAGGCCGAACATCGGGTTGACACGGCTGCCCTGGCAACACTGCGCAAATACCTTGGACGGCACAATCTCGTGCCACCCAATACGCCCCTGACCTAACATCATCAGCCCGAATCGCGACCACTGGCGCGCGGTCAGATGAAACCCGCTGGCAACCAGCGGCATGCCCTGGGCGTCGGCACGATACGGCACCGCACCAATGCCCAAGGGATTGAGCAGCTTGTGCTGGACGTAGCTGAAGGGGGTATCGCCGCGCAGAGCGAGCTTGCGGCGGAGCACTTCGCAGAGGACCTGGCCGTGACTGGGACCGTAGGTGAAGGCCGCGCCGATGGGAGCCACGGTGGGGGTGCGCAGGGCGAGGGCATTGCGATCGGTGACCTGGTCGGAATGCAGGTGAAAGGCCGGATCGAGTCCGTCGCTGAAGTTCATTAATTCGCGCAGGGTGATGTTGCTGCGTTGGGAGGAGTTGCGCCACTCAGTGATGGTGTTGGCGACCGGTTCATCCAGGCGCAGCAAGCCTTCTTGAGCCGCCACCAGCACCGCTAAAGTGAAAAATGCCTTCGTCCCGCTATAAATTTGGTGAGCCAGTCGGGCATCCCCACCATTCGGGTACTCTTCCAGCAAGGTCTTGCCGTGCTCGAGCACCAGCAACGAACACCCCCGGCGACTGGCAGAATAATCCGCCGCATCACGCAGCGCCAGCCGCGCCAAGTCGGCATGGGCCAGTGGCGTGGTGGCGGCCAGCAGCAACCCGATGGCGGTGGCGGCCAGCCAGTGGCGGCGGCCACCCTCATGGAGCGGAGCTTGGGCAGAAAGCGAACGGAGCATGGCGGGAAATAGGAGTGGGCAGTATAACCGCAAGCCCGGGCTGCGCAACCCCCGGGACGATTCGGGGTCTGGCAGGATCATCGCGGTAGGGAGCGCTGGCATGCCCATGGGCAGCCAATGCGTGGAGACTTCCGCTTTCCATTGACCACTCATGGTCAAGGGCGATCCGGAGATCGGCTCCCGTGGCAAGGCAACACTCGCCAGCAAGCTGGCTTGGCCGGGCGGCAGCGAGCTGCCGCACTCCCGGGGGAGCGCCGGCTTGAGCCGGCCGCCCATGGGCAGCCAATGCGTGGAGACTTCCG
>WBXE01000101.1 GCA_008932955.1 Verrucomicrobiota bacterium | reverse complement strand
CAAGTGCTGGATAAACTCTCGGACGCGGGCACCAGCGGCCAATAACCGCGCTAACCAACTAGCTAACTCAGTCCACCACCCGCACCTGTTCAATCCGGGTGCGGTCCACTTACCCACCTAAACAACCCCGACCATGAGAACACTCTCCCGCCGTGAATTTCTCGCCACCTCTGCCGCCGCCAGCGCCGCGCTTTGCCTAACCGGAAAAATCTCCGCCGCCGAGCCCGGCAAGAAGACGTTCACCATCCTGCACACCAACGATCTGCACTCGAATCTCATCGGCATGGCACCCGCCACCGATTACACACCCTTCGAACTCAACAACGACACCACTCGCGGCGGTTATGCGCGGCTGGCTACTTTGATCAAGCAGCGGCAGGCGGTGGGCAAGCCCCACGGTCCGGTGTTGATCCTCGACGGCGGGGATTACAGCATGGGAACCGCCTTCGCGGCGGCCATCCGCGAGACCGGCGGCGAATTGCAACTACTCTCCCTGATGGGTTGCGACGCCACCACCTTTGGCAACCACGAGTTCGACCTCGGCCCGGACGGCACGGCCCAGGCCATCGCGGTAGCGGCCAAGGCGGGCCGGGTGCCGGCGGTGGTTGTGTCGAATACCACCTTCACGGACGATGACCCCAAGCTGGATGGTTTCAAGCGCTTGGAAAAAGACGGTGTGATCCGGCGCTACGTCGTCATCAAGCGCGGCGATTTGCGCTTCGGCATTTTCGGCGTACTCGGCAAAGAGGCACAGTTCTATACGGGTGGTGCCGCCCCGGCCAAGTTCACCGATCCCGTTGAGACTGCCAAGGAGATGGTGAAGATTCTCCGCGACCAGGAGAAGGTGGATGTGGTCATTGCGTTAAGCCACGGTGGCATGACCAAGGGCGCGGACGGACGCTACCAAGACGGCGAGGATGTGCAACTGGCAAAGGCAGTGCCAGGCATTGACGTGGTCATCGGTTCGCACAGCCACACCGAACTGCATGAGTCGGTCATCGTCAATGGTCGCACGCCCGTGGTGCAAACAGGCAAGTATGGCCAGAACCTCGGCGAACTGGTGATCTCCCTGAATGGCGACAAGCTGACGGTGGAATCCTACAAGCTGATCCCGGTGGACGACAAAATCATGGGCGACAAGACCATCGCCGCCGAGATTGAGAAGTTGAAAAAGACGGTCACCCAGGTCGCGTTCGCTTCGCGTGGCTATAGCATTGACCAGCCGCTGGCCATCGCGCCGCGGGACATTCCCAACACTTATAGCGACATCGCCGCGAGCACGCTGCTTGCGAACCTCTGCACCGACGCCTTCCGCAACGCCACCAAGGCGGACATCAGTTTTACCGCCAACGGCATGATGCGCTCCGGTTTGATCCGGGGGAAGACCGGCGTGCAAACCGTCTATGACGTGTTCGCCTTGGCCCCGCTCGGTGCCGGTGTGCTAGACCCCACAGCGGGCAGCACGCTCGTCACGGGATACTTCACCGGCCAGGACCTCAAGAACCTGCTCGAGTTCTTCATGGTGGATAACCCGGCCCACCCCGGCGAATATTTTCCCCGCACGTCGGGTCTGCGGTTCCGCTATGACCCGTCGCGTCCGAAGTTCGATATCGTGACGGCTATCGAACTGGGCGACCTTGAACGTGGTTACACGCCCATTGACATCACCGGCAAAGACGCGCACCTCTACAGCGTTTCGACTCCCTTGATGGTCGCCCAGATTCTCGTGGCCATCCCGAAATACACCAAGGGCAAGCTGCCGCTCCAAGCCAAGAAGAAGAACGGCCAGCCTCTCACATCAAAAGTCGATGCGCTTGACGACCCGCGCAACGACACGCCTGACCTGCTGGCTCCGGTGGGCGCACTGGATGACTCCAGTGTTAACACCAAGGTGGACAACGGCGCGATCCAGGAGATCAAGGAATGGCAGGCGATCATGGATCACCTGCGCACCCTGCCCGCCATGAATGGGGAATTGCCCGTCATCCCGGTGGATGAACGCGCCAACGAAGTCCGGGCGATCAAAGCTGGCTGAGCGGGAATGATAATAGTGACTAAACCAACCATGTCCAACGAGCCACCGACAGAAACCCATACCACGTCTTGTGGCTTAAATGGAGAGCGCGATTTCTGGCAGACGACGACTCCATTTGATCCCAAGCAGACATTGGATTCGTGGCAGACCCGCTACGAACAGGGCAAGGCGCTACGCGTGCAAACGCCACGCGAATCGCATGCCGCATGGTCACCGGCGGCAAATCGCACTGACCCGGTGGCCACGGTGCTGGCGAGCAATGCCGGGCGCGAGGGAAGTTTGGTTCCGCTGCGCATGGGACGCATGGCGTCATCGCCGTTTGCATTTTTACGCGGAGCCGCCGCGGTCATGGCCGGGGACCTGGCTCACACGCCGGTTAGCGGTCTGCAGGTCCATATTGATGGCGATGCGCATATCAATAACTTCGGGCTCTATGGCACTCCGCAACGCGATGTGGTGATTGACATCAATGACTTCGACGAGGCCACCGTCGGGCCGTGGGAATGGGATTTGAAACGCCTGGTCGCCAGCGTGAATGTTGCTGGCCGCGAAAATGGTCTCAGTGCAAAGGAGCGGGGCACAGCGGTGATGCGGTGCGTCGCAGGGTATTTGATGAATGCCCGGCGGCTGAGGAAACTCGGCATCCTTGAGACGTGGTCGCTCTTCGCCTATGCCGAGTTGGATCGGAACGCTGCAGCGCTCACGATGCTCGGAATGAAGGTTGATAACAAGTTCCGCGCGATCGTGGGAAAGGTCTTGAAGAAAGCTCTGCGAACGCGCAACGACACGCTCTTGGCCAAGGTCGCTCAGCGCCAGCAAGACGGAGGCTGGCGGTTTGCCGAAGCACCGCCGATCCTGACTAGTCTCGACGAATCCACCAAGCAGAAGGTCATCGCGTCGCTGGTCGGATACGCGGAGACGCTTCCACCGGAGTTACGGTTTATGCTGCAACGCTACGCGGTCGCGGATGTATGTCATCGCGTGGTTGGCGTGGGGAGCGTCGGAATGCGGGCGTATCTCGTCCTGCTGTTTGGCAACGGCGACAACGATCCGCTGTTCCTGCAAGTCAAGGAAGCTGCCCCGCCGGCACTCGCTCCCTACCTGCCGCCGGCGGATTTCCGCATCGACCACGAAGGCCGCAGGGTCATCACGCTGGCGCGTTGCATGCAATCACTCGGCGATCCGCTCCTGGGCTACACGACCATTGATGGCCGACCCTTTTTTGTGCGCCAAATGAAGAACCTCAAGGCGTCCATGCCAATTGAGTTTCTCACCGGTGAGCCCTTCGAGTTCTGGAGCTGGGCATGCGGAGCCTTGCTGGCGCGCACGCATGCACGCACCGGTGACATCGCCTGCATCGCCGGCTACATCGGCAGTTCCGACACCTTCGCTAACGCGCTCACCGGGTTCGCCGAAGCCTACGGCGACCAAACCGAACACGACCACGCGGCACTCGTCGCTGCCATTAGCACAGGGCGTGTCGAGGCGCTCCATGAAGAATCATAATCGGCGCAGCAGCCACCACTTCCAATTCGGACGTCCCAACAATGAGCAACCCCCCAGCCAACGCCGACGAACCACTCATGCGGGAGCCTCCCGAGTTCTCGCTGGTCCTCGGCGGACCGCTCTATCAACTATGGCGGCGCACCCATCTGTCCGGCGACGCTCTCGAAATGCTACGACGCCGCGTAGTCGTGTTAGCCATGCTGGCCTGGGTACCGCTGCTGATGCTGTCGGTGGCGGAGGGCCATGCCTGGGCCGGGAAAGTAAAACTGCCATTTCTTCATGACATCGAAATGCACATGCGCTTGCTGCTCGCCTTACCGCTATTGATTGTGGCGGAACTCGTCGTCCATCAGCGGATGCGCACCGTAGTTAGCCAGTTCATTGAACGCGGCCTGATCACCGACGCAACACAGACGCGCTTCTACGCCGCCATCGCTGCGGCGTTGCGACTGCGCAATTCGGTCACCGCAGAAGTCGTGATGATTGCCTTGGTCTATGGGCTTGGAGTGCTGTTCGTCTGGCGCACGCAAGTGGCGTTGAACGTGACGTGTTGGTATGGCATGGATGGCGGTGGAAAATTACACCCGTCGCTGGCCGGTTGGTGGATGGGCTGCGTAAGCCTGCCGGTTTTCCAGTTCCTGCTGCTGCGCTGGTATTTCCGGCTCTTCATCTGGGCGCGCTTCCTGTGGCAGCTGTCGCGTCTCCAACTCAACTTCATGCCGACGCATCCCGACCGCTGCGGCGGCTTGAGCTTTCTAGCGTCCGTCAGCCACGCATTCACACCAGTGCTCGTCGCCCAAGGCGCGCTGCTCGCCGGCGTGATGGCTAACAAAATATTTGTTGCGCAAGCAAAGCTGGTGGCCTTCAAGATAGACATCATCGGACTGGTGGCGGTGATGATTTTTGCCATCCTCGGGCCTTTGCTCGTGTTCCTGCCGCAACACGCCGCTGCCAAACGCAAGGGCCTGCGCGAATACGGTCGCCTGGCGCAGCAGTATGCCCGCGAGTTTGACCACAAGTGGCTGCGCGCAGGCGCGGCTGCCGACGAACCGCTGATGGGTAGCTCGGACATCCAATCGCTAGCTGACCTCGGCAACAGCTATGCGGTAGTAAAGGAAATGCGCTTACTGCCCTTCACTATGCCGACCGTGCTGCAACTTGCCATCACCACCTTGCTGCCAGTGGCGCCGCTGCTACTCACGATGATCCCGCTGGAAGAACTGCTTGTACGCATGCTCAAGATCATTTTCTAACAAAAATAAAACACCAAATGAGCAGCATCACAATCAGTCTTATCATCCTCCTGTGCCTGAGCGCCGGATTCCTGCTAGGGATGTGGCTGCAACATCGCTTGCCGGATCATCATCTATCCAAGGAATCCCAGGACACCGTCAAACTGGGCACCGGGATGGTCGCCACCATGTCCGCGTTGATTCTTGGCCTGCTGGTCAGCTCGGCCAAAAGTTCCTTTGATGCCATGAATCTCGCCATCGCCCAGAGCGGTGCCCGCATCATCCAGCTCGACCACTATTTGGCCGAGTATGGGCCACTGAGCCGACCGATCCGCGACCAACTCAAAACATCCGTGGCCCAGCAGGTGGATAAGGTCTGGCACACATCCGCAGCAGGCGGGTCCGGCTTGCGCGCCGTGGAGAAATCCACCACCTTGCTAGATATGCAGGCCAGCCTCCGGGCGTTGGTGCCACAGAACGAGCGGCAGAAATCCGGCCTCAGCCAGATCCAACAGATATGTAGTGAAATGTGGCAGAACCGGCTCTTGATACTCGAGCAACAGCAGCAACCGCTCACTCCGGTATTTATCGTACTGCTGGCATTCTGGTTGGCCATGTTGTTTCTGAGCTTTGGCTTGTTCGCTCCGCGCAACGCCACTGTATTTGCCGTGCTGCTGGTTTGCGCGGTTTCCGTATCTTCCGCCGTGTTCCTGATTCTCGAGATGAGCCACCCGCTCGACGGCTTCATCAAGGCGTCCGAAGCCCCACTGCTCAAGGCACTGGAATTGATCGGACACTGAACGCAGGCCATCACCAGCAATCATACCAAAACCAAACTATTATCATGAAACTCCACCACATCGCCAGTATCGGCATGGCCGCGCTTACCCTCGTTGGGCTCACCAGTTGCCAGATATTCGATGCCAAACCCGCCGCCGATTCCGGCTATAACCGCTCGACGGCGCAGATCAACACTCGGGCGCAGTTTCTTCAACATACATGGGTGGCCAAAGCCTATCGCGGCAAGGCGATCAATGACCATTTCTCCGCGGTCTATATCGCCCCGGTCAATACCCGCTACATGGCCAAACAGAGTTGGTGGCAAAATCAAACCAACGCGCGGCAAGGCGAGTTGACTAGGGACACGCAGCAAATCGCCAGCCAGATGCGCGGTCGCTTCAAGCAAGAAGTTGCCAACTACCCCGGCGGCCACCTCAAGCTCGCCACTAGCCCAGGCCCGGGAGTACTCGTGCTGGAACTGGCGCTCGTCGAGTTGGTACCATCCAACGCGTACTGGAACGCCGGCGCCACCGCTGCGGGCTTCGTTATTCCCGGTGCCAGTCTGCTCTCCGCCGCAGGCTCCGGGAGCATCGCCATTGAGGGCCGTGCCCGTGCCGGTGCTTCCCATCAAGTCATCGCCACCTTTAAGGATCGCCGCGCGGATAAAATCGCACCAATCAACATCGGCAGCTTCACATGGTATCATGGCGCGGAAGGCAACATCGCCGACTGGGCTGCAGAATTCGCCGAGTTACTCAACACGCCCCCTAGCCATATCGTCAAGCGCCCCAGTCCGGTGACCCTCAAACCATGGTAAGGATTACTTGTACCAACGCCGCAGCATCGCCACCGCCGGCCTGCCCTTTGCCGAGGTAAAACGTCGCGCCCTCATCAACCCTGCAGCCCGCACCGCCGCCCACGCCGCAGACTTTTCTGTCCGCATCCACGAGAGCCGCCCTAGCATAAATACCTCGGAATGAGTCTTTCCCCCCTTTGAATTCAATCCAAATCCGTGCCACTAGTCCACCTAACGAGGCCGCGCCTCAGACCCAAGCCCCTCGCCACGATGAAACGCCCGCCATCCATTGTGTTCCTTTGCGCCGCTTGCGTCCTCACCGCTTGCGTCAACACGCCACCGCCCCCGGACCAAGCTGAGTCCCTTGCGGCAGCGGCCTACCTGCAACAAGCAGACACCACCAGCATCCCCGCCGAACAACGCGCCGCGCTCTATCTGCAGGCTGCCGCCGAGGCGGCTGCCCAGCTCGGATCCCGCTCTTCTGGTGCAGCCGCCAGGCTCGTTTACAACCAGGCTACCACTGGCCTCACCGTCCTGTTGTGCGGCGCCGAGCGTGGCCGCCTGTGGAACCGCCCCCTAACACTCACGTCCGGCTCCATCAGCTACCGCTTGCGCTTTGCCCAGGCCACCTGCGACGGCGTGTGGGATCCCAACGAATTCACCGCGGTCACGCCGGCCGCCACGCTGCTGGAAAAATCCATTTACCGCAGAGACCGGCAGGACGGCATTGGCAGCGCCCTAGTCGGCATCCATAAGCCACAGCCGCTGGAACCGTTCTCACCTCTCATCGGAGTCACCGCCTCAGTCACTGCCGTCCTCGATTTCAAGGGCCACGACGCGACCCTCACCCTGCTCGATCCGACCGCAAAGCCGAAGACCCGCGTTGCTGGCGCCAATAGACTGATAGATGCCGACTTTTCCGCGCCGCTGGCTTATTATCCGAACCCATCCGAATACTGGAACGGCATCATGGGGGCCTTGCACGTGAACAGTTACATGGGAACAACCGGACTCTATGCGTTGCAGCCTTACGACCCCCAACGCATCCCCGTCGTCTTCGTCCATGGCCTCATCTCCACCGCCCGCATGTGGCGCAATGTGATTAACGAATTGGAATTCGACCCACTGTTGCGCCAGCACTATCAATTCCTCGTCTTCGCCTATCCCACCGGCAATCCGCCCGCCTACTCAGCGCTGCGGCTACGCGAGGAACTGGCGCGATTCTATCACCTCCACCCCGGCGCACGCCCCTGTGTCCTCGTCGGCCACAGCATGGGCGGCATCCTCTCGCGCATGCAGGTGACTACCGTGGACCGGCAAGCCTGGAATGTTATAGGCAAAAACAAGGCCGCCGGTTTCTTCGCCAACGTGCCCAAGGATAGCCTGATGGAACGGACCACCATCTTTCAGGCCAACCCGCATGTGAGCCGCGCCGTGTTCATCTGCACCCCGCACCGCGGCAGTGACATGGCCAGCGGTCGCCTCGGCGAGCTCGCCCGCCGCCTGATTTTCCTACCTGCTGAACTGACCAACACCCTCACCAGCTCGATCGGCAAGTCAATCGCAATTCTAACCGGCGACGCCAAGCGCATGCCTAACAGCGTGGACGGCCTCTCGCCTTCCAATCCCACACTCAAGGTGCTTGACGCCTGCCCGATCAAAATTCCCTATCATTCCCTCATCGGTGACCGCGGCAAGGGTGATAGCCCCAACAGTTCCGATGGGGTGGTGGCCTACTGGAGTTCTCATCTCAAAGGTGCGAGTTCCGAATGCATCGTCCCCGGGCCACACGGTGCCTGTGAGTTACCATCCACCATCGCCGAAGTCCGGCGCATTCTCCGTCTCCACCTCAAGTCGACCCCACACCCAGTGCCGGTGATCAGCCGCCCCTGACGCAAGGCAGAAAAGCGCTGAGCGGCAGGGCGATTGGCTGAGCTGGCAATGCTTCGTCCAGTCGCTGCCATCGCCTTCGATTGACGAGTGCGGATTGTTTATTGTTGATTTCCGATGGGATCGATGAACCGTGCAGGAGCTAACAACGGCGGCTGGCCGCGCCCATGCAAAGCCTGCCAAGGCACTTCGTCATTCAAAAATCAACAGTCGTCACTCCT